>JAHJOS010000670.1 GCA_018820005.1 Alphaproteobacteria bacterium
CCCGCAGCATGGAGGTCCAGGCAATGCCGTCGTGGCTGGCAAAGCTGCGATCCTCATAGGCCAGCAGCATGTCGATGAAGCGGGGATCAACCGCCTCGCGGCTGACCGGCAGGCGCCAGCGGCCATCGGCGGTGGCAAAGGGGCGCAGCAGGTTGCCGTCGCGGTCGGTGACTTCGGCCGAGACGGGGAGGGTTTCGGCATGCGGCGCGGGCGGCAGCGTGGCCGCGATCTCTGTGGTGACCGAGGCGAGCTGGATCGCCCCGGCGCAGCCGAGCACGAACAGGCCAAATCCGGCAAGGATCAGGCCCCGCACCCAGGGGTGCGGGGCCTGATCGGTTCGTGGTGCGTCGGGCCTGATCATGGCCCGGTCGCGGTGACCTCAACGGTGCCGGCTGCGGTGTTGGAGCGCAGCTCGGGCCGATACATGTCTTCCACCGTGGCGCCGGGCAGGGTGAAGGTGCCCGGCGTTACCGCCCGCACCATATAGGCGGTGGTGAAGGTCGTGGCGTCCGAATAGTAGCGGAAGGCCGCCACATACTGGTCTGTGCGGGACTCCACGTGGCTGGCGGCATCGAGCGTCAGCCAGGCGATGTCGGAGGCGCCGTCGCCCGCCGAGAGATCGGGATTTTCGATCTCGAAGCCAGCCGGCAGCGGATCGGCCACCATGTACTGGCCCGAGCCCAGGGTATCGGGCGTGACGGTCAGCACCACCACCAGACGCTCGTTCTGCGCGATGGGGTTGGCGACCGGATCGATCGCGGTGCCATCGGGCAGGAAGTATTCGCGCGTCAGGGTGAAGCCATTGCTGGCTTCCTCGGGCTGGGTGGCCGGGTAGCCCGTAACAGTCACCTTGGCCTGGGTATCGGCCGTACCGGTGTTGGTCACTTCGAGCGGCGCGAAACCGCTCTGCTCGTGGCGCTGATAGACCTGTCCGGTCAGCGCTTCGCCATTGATGCTGATCGAGCCGTCCGTGGTCGCCGCGCCCAGGGCGGAGGCGGCCAGCAGGGTCCAGCCGTCATCCTGGGTCGAGGTATAGGCGGCGCGGTCGCGCAGCTTGGCAAGGCGGTTGGCCAGGTCCACCAGGTCGATCCCGGCGGGCTTGAACTCGGCGGCCAGCGCCAGCACGCCTGCGGTGTCGCGCAGATGGGTGCCATAGTCGGCGCGATAGGCCCGGTCGTCGACCGGTTCGTCCAGGGCTGCAACGGCGGCCTCAAAGGCCGTCTGGGCCCGTGTGGTGTCGCCATAGAGTGCCAGGGCTGCGCCGAGCTGGGCCTTGGCCAGCGGCGTGGCCAGGGCGTCGAGGCGGGCTTCGAGGTAGTAGCGCAGGTCGCCCATGGTCGCCCGCCCGGCACGGGCCAGGTCATAGAGCGCATAGGCGATATCTTCGCCGCCCTTTTCGAAGTCGGACGCATAGGCGAGCTGGTTGGCCAGATTGTCGAGCGCCATGCTCATGGCCTGTTCGGGCACGGCATAGCCGGCCGCCTTGGCGCGGAGCAGGAAGTCGGTGACATAGCCATCGAGCCAGGTGTCGCCGCCATCGAATGGACCCCAGAGACCGAAGCCGCCGCCGGAGTTCTGCTTGCTGAGCAGATTGGCAATGGCATCCTTGACGGTCTGGCTGAGCTTGTCGTCGCCCGCCACGCCGATCAGCTTGGCGACGTCGTTGAGGTAGAGCAGGGGCAGGGCCCGGCTCGAAACCTGTTCGGCGCAGCCATAGGGGTAGCGGTCCAGCGACAGCAGCAGGCCGGGCACGTCGAGCCGGGCCAGCGGCCCCACCGCCAGGGTCATGGCGCTGGTATTGGCCATGTAGCTGGCAAAGATGGAGTCGTCGATCGTGGTGCTTTCCCCGGCCTTGATCGGGATCAGCGTGCTGGTGGTTACCGGGGCGCTGATCGGGCGCACGCCCAGGGTCAGTTCCTTGGTCTGCGTGCTGCCATCGGGTGCAGTGATGGTCAGCATCACCGGCCAGTCGCCGATGGCGACGCCGGTCAGGGGCATGTCGAGCGCGGTGCGGTCGCCCTTGGCCAGGTCGACGGACTTGGCTTCGGCGGTGGTCGCAATGCCAGTGCCGGTCGAGAGCGCCACGCCATAGCTGCCGGGCGCGCCGTCGATATTGTTGATTTCCACCAGCAGCCGCGAGGCGTCATCGACGCGCAGGAAGCG
>JAHJOS010000085.1 GCA_018820005.1 Alphaproteobacteria bacterium
GGCATAATTGGCCCAGACCCCCGCATAGCAATCGGCCTGCAGTTCGACCCGAACCGAATAGGCATTGGCCTGTTCCTGGCTCATCGACGCACGGCGGCGGTTGAACTCGGGCAGCACACCGGTGATGTTCTGGATATGGTGCCCCACTTCATGGGCCAGCACATAGGCCTGGGCGAAATCGCCAGGCGCGCCGAACTGGCTGCGCAACTGTTCATAAAAGCTGAGGTCGATATAGACCTTCGCGTCTTCCGGGCAATAGAACGGTCCCGTAGACGCATCGGCGGCGCCGCAGCCGCTGTTGGTCTGGCCAGAGAACAGCACCACCTTGGGCGGGGTATAGGCCTGGTTCTGTTGGGCGAAAACCTGAGTCCACAAATCCTCGGTTTCCTTGACCACTACGCCCACGAAGTCGCGCAGGTCGGCCTGATCGCCGCTGGTCGGGGCGCTCGCTGACGAACTCATGGTCGAACTGCTGCTGCTCGAGCCGCCCCCCAGCATGTCGATCGGGTTCTGCCCGGTAACCAGCCAGATGATGCCCAGCACCACCACAATACCGATCAGGCTGCCCATGCCGCCACGCGAGCCACGACCGCCGCCGCCCGAAGGCATGCGGAAGCCACCGCCGCCCTGACCGAACGGAGTGCCGCCCAGCCCGCCCCTGCCCCCCTGCGACCGGCGATCCTCGATATTGGAACTTTGTTCGCGACCACGCCATTTCATTGAATCGGTACTCCGCTTTGGTCCATTCCTACCAACAAGCCCGGGCAATGGAAATTGCTACCTGCAGCAGCGCCGCGCGCTGGGGCTGAGCGGCGTCTCCGGTCGCACTGTCATAATTTGACCAGCCGATCAAATATGCCTAGCCTCTGCCGCCAGCCGTCATCGCTCTGTCACCTCGTGACGGCAAGAGCATGTTCGCTCCGCCTGCGGAGTGTCACGAGCCGAAGCGCACTTCGGCTGTCCGGGAGCCCCTCGCCCCCCGACGTCTGGTTCATGCATTGAACGCTTCCCGGAGATGATCGATGAATTTCCTGCCCAAGATTTCCCGCCGCAGCTTCCTGGTCGGCTCGGCCAGTGTTGGCGCCATGGCCGCCATGCACCCGTTTGCCGCCATGGCCCAGGCCAATCAGGCGCATCTGCGCATCCTCGAGACCACCGATCTGCACGTGGCCGTGTTTGCTTATGATTATTATGCCGACGCCCCCAACGACACCATGGGCCTGGCCCGCACGGCTTCGATCATTGATTCGATCCGCGCCGAGGCCGGCAATTCCATGCTGATCGACAATGGCGACATCATCCAGGGCAATCCCATGGGTGACTACATGGCCTATGAAAAGGGCCTCGACGGCAATGTGCATCCCGTCATCGCTGCCATGAACACCCTGGGCTATGAAGCGGCCACCCTGGGCAACCACGAGTTCAACTACGGCCTGGAATACCTCGACAAGGCACTCGAAGGCGCCACCTTCCCCTTCGTCTCGTCCAATCTGGTCAAGGGTGAACTGGCCGCTGATCCGCTCAGCGACACCACCTATATCAAGCCCTATATCATCGTCGAAAAGGAACTGGTCGACGGTCAGGGCGTGGCCAAGACCATCAAGATCGGCCTGATCGGCTTCCTGCCGCCCCAGATCATGACCTGGGATGCCACCAACCTCGAAGGCAAGGTCAATACCCGCGATATCGTCGAGACCGCCACTGCCTATGTGCCCAAGATGAAGGCTGAGGGCGCCGAACTCATCATCGCCCTGTCGCACTCGGGCATTGCCGCCGACCAGACCACCGGCGCCGAAAACGCCTCGCTGCAGCTGGCCGCTGTCGATGGCATCGACGTCGTGCTCACCGGCCACCAGCACCTGGTGTTCCCGGGCCCCGACTATGAGGGTGTCGAAGGCGCCGACATCACCGCCGGCACACTCAATGGCAAGCCCGCCGTCATGGCTGGCTTCTGGGGCAGCCACATGGGCCTGATCGACCTGCTGCTCGAGCAGGACGAAGCCGGCAAATGGTCCATCGTCTCGCACACCTCCGAAGCCCGCCCGATCTTCGAGCGCGTCGAGCGCAAGGTGAACCCGCTGGTGGAAGATGAGGCCGGCGTGGTTGCCGCCGCTGAAGCCGAGCACAAGGAAACGCTCGACTATATCCGTCGCCCCGTTGGCGAGACGGCCGCCCCGCTCTATTCCTACTTCGCCCTGGTGGCCGATGATCCGTCCGTGCAGATCGTCAGCCAGGCCCAGACCTGGTACATCGCCCAGATGATGAAGGGCACCGAATTCGAGGCCCTGCCGATCCTGTCCGCCGCTGCCCCCTTCAAGGCCGGTGGTCGTGGTGGTCCGGACTATTACACCGACGTCCCCGTCGGCCCGGTCGCCATCAAGAACGTCGCCGACCTCTACCTCTATCCCAACACCATCCAGGCCGTGGTCATCACCGGCGCCGACGTCAAGAACTGGCTGGAACGCTCGGCTGGTATTTTCAACCAGATCGAAAAGGGTGCGGCCGACGCCGAGCTGATCAACCCCGACTTCCCGTCGTATAACTATGACGTCATCGACGGGGTGACCTACAAGATCGATCTCACCCAGCCCTCGCGCTACTCGCCCGATGGCAAGGAAGAGACCAATCCCGATGCCAACCGCATCGTCGAGCTGATGTATGACGGCAAGCCCGTCGACCCCGCTGCCAAGTTCGTTGTTGCCACTAACAACTACCGCGCCGGTGGCGGCGGCAATTTCCCTGGCATCAACTCCAGCGTCATCGTCTTCAAGGGTCCCGACACCAATCGCGACCTGATCGTGCGCTACATTGTCGAGCAGGGCACCATCAATCCCAAGGCCGACAGCAACTGGTCGCTGGCTCCAATTGGCGACACCACCGTGCTGTTCGCCACCGGCCCCAAGGCCGCCGAGCACGTGGCCGATGTCACTGCAATCAAGATCGAAGCCACCGGCGACACCAATGCGGACGGCTTCGGCCTCTACCGCATCACGCTCTAGCCGCGACAAACACTGGCATTGCGACGAGGGGGCCATTATGGCTCCCTCGTTGTTTCTGAGGGGGCCATCGCTATGCGCCGCATGTTACTCGCCATCATCCTGGCCCTGACAGCGCTGCCGGCACGCGCCGAAGTGCCGCTCACCGGCTATTTCACCGCCAGCAAGGCCTGCCCGGCCCTGCAGTCGATACGCCGGCAAACCAACCCTGGCGACGTCATGACCCGCCCCGGCGCGACCTATGACCTGCTGGCCGGAAATAGCGACCGCCCCACCCACTATTGGATCGTCATCCCGGGCGCCGAGCCGGACCGCCGCTGGGTCGCGGTCGATTGCGGCGAACGATCCACCGATGCCGAGGGCCGCCGCGCCGATCCTACGCCCGCCGCGCCGCCCTCCACCTTCCGCGGCACGCAGTATATTTTGGCGATCAACTGGCAGCCCGCTTTCTGCGAGACCAGTCCGAACAAGCCCGAGTGCCGCGCCCAGCGGCCGAGCAGCTTCGAAGCGACGAATATTACTCTGCACGGCTTATGGCCGCAGCCGCGCGACAATGACTATTGCAATGTATCCCCGGCTGAACAGCGCGACAGCGAGCAGGGCTATTGGCGCGACCTGCCGCAATTGCCGCTCAGCCGGTCCCTGCGCACTGAGCTTGATCAGGCCATGCCTGGGACGCTATCGGCACTTGAGCGGCATGAGTGGACCAAGCATGGCACCTGCTACGGAACCAGTGCGGAGCGCTATTTCACCGATGCGCTCGACCTGCTGCTGGCCGTCAATACCTCGGCGGTAGCCGAACTGTTTGCCGGCAATATCGGGCGCAAGATCACCCTGGCTCAGGTGCGGGCGGCGTTTGACGAGAGCTTTGGCAAAGGCGCCGGTGACCGGGTGAGCATGGCCTGCCAGGAAGATGGCAATCGCCAGATCATCACCGAACTGACGATTGGACTGACCGGTACAGTGACCGGACCCGATGCCCTTTCGGCCATGCTGGCGGCGGCATCGCCTGTCGATGGCGGCTGCAGATCAGGCATGGTGGACGCGGTCGGACTGCGTTAGGCGCCGGGACCGCCATCAAGCTGCACTCGGAGCCGGTGCAATCCCTCGCGCAGCGTATCGACCGCTTCGCGCTCGCCGGCCAATGCAGTGCCCACTGCCAGCGGAACTGCCAATGCCTGTTCGCGCAGGGCACGCCCCGCATCGGTCAAAACGATATGGACCTGGCGTTCATCGTCCTGACCACGACGGCGCTCAAGCAGCCCCCGCGATTCAAGGCGTTTGACCAAGGGCGTAATCGTGCCGGAATCAAGGAATAGCCTGTCTCCCAGCGCCTTGACCGTCAGCCCATCGGTTTCCCACAGCACCAGGAAGACCAGGTATTGTGGATAGGTCAGGCCCAAAGCCTCGAGGCGTGGCTTGTAAAAGCGCGTGAAGGCATGACCCGCCGCATAGACGGCGAAGCACAACATGGAATCCAGTTTGAGGGGATCGCCCTGTGCCGACATCATTTTCACCTTTCACTGCTTCCCCAGCCATGCCGCACTCTATCGCATATTTTTCAGTTGCGCACAATTGAATTGTACGCTAATCATATTTTCACCGAAACGACAAATCCAAGGAGTCATCTCATGATCAAATCGGCAGTTTACACCGCCCACGCCCACACCACCGGCGGCCGTACAGGCACCAGCAAGACCGACGATGACCGCCTCGCCGTGACGCTCGACACGCCCAAGGCTATGGGCGGCAACGACGGCCCGGGCACCAATCCCGAGCAGCTGTTTGCCGTTGGCTATTCGGCCTGCTTCCTGGGCGCCATCAAGGCCGTGGCGCGCGGCGACAAGATCAAGGTTCCCGACGAAACCACCATCGACGCCAGCGTGTCATTTGGCGAGAACGCCAATGAAGGCGGCATCGGCTTCAACATTGCTGTTGAACTCAAGGTGACCCTGCCCGGCTTTGAGCACGACGCTGCTGTTGCTTTGGTTGAAAAGGCCCACAAGGTCTGCCCCTATTCCAAC
>JAHJOS010000671.1 GCA_018820005.1 Alphaproteobacteria bacterium
CCAGAGTATTTTCAGGATCGCCGCGAGATAGCATCGCTGTCAAAGATCATCCTCGACCAGACCACCGGCGCACCAAGTGATGCCGGTGAGATGGCCAGGATCGATGACGACCTCGAGGTCGAATACACCAGAACCATGTACTGACGCCCCTCCGGGATCGGCAGCGATGGCGCCATTGCCTGCGGGGCAAGGCAGTGCCATCGCCGTGCCCTGTGATCATTTGCCCGTTATTGGCTGGAATTTGCCGCTTCGGCGGTCTATCCAGCCTTTGCCTGTCAATATCGGACCCCCCGCCCATGACCTCTCTCCTCGAGCCGCTCGACAAGAAATCTGCCGCTTTGGCCTTTGTGCTCGGTCTCGCCACCATTCTGGGCGCCTGGGGCAGCCAGGTCATCGGCGGGCTCGTCCCCTGCGAGCTGTGCCTCGAACAACGCATGGCCTATTACTATGGCCTGCCCCTGCTGCTGGTCGTGCTGCTGGCATGGAACCGCCTGCCGCTGGCCGTCTGGTACCTGGCCATGGCCATCGTCACCGCCATCTTTGTCTGGGGCACCTATATGGGCGCCTACCACGCAGGCGTCGAATGGGGCTTCTGGCCGGGCCCGACGGCCTGCACCGGCGTCGGCGACATTATGGATTTCAATTCCCTGAGCGATATGAAGCCGGTGATCGGCTGCGACGTCGTGCAGTTCCGCCTGTTCGGCATTTCGCTGGCCGGCTACAACGCCTTGATCTCGCTGGCCATCGTGGCGCTGCTGGGGACCTCGATCTCGGCCCAGATGCGTGGCCGCAACCGCGCCTGACACCAACCCTTCGGGCTGGATGTAGAAAACCAGCGGCTGCCTTTGGCGGGCGGTCGCCCTAGGGCTCGAGCTCGATGTCCCAATACAGATAATCCAGCCAGCTCTGGTGCAGATGGTTGGGCGGAAACGCCCGGCCATTGTTGTGCAGATCATGCACAGTCGGGTGGTATGGCGCCTGGTGCGGGAACATTCTGATCTCGCTGGGCATCCTGTTGGCCTTTTTGAGATTGCAGGGCGCACAGGCGGCCACCACATTTTCCCAGGTCGTCTGGCCGCCCTTGGAACGCGGGATCACATGGTCAAACGTCAGATCATCGCGCGCGCCACAATATTGGCACTGAAACCGATCGCGCAGGAACACATTAAAGCGGGTAAAAGCCGGATGGCGCGCCGGTTTGACATAGTCACGCAGCGATACCACGCTGGGCAGCCGCATCTCAAAGCTGGGGGAGTGGATCACCGTGTCATAAAGGCTGACGATATTGACCCGATCCAGGCACACCGCCTTGATCGCGTCCTGCCACGACCATAGCGATAGCGGATAGTAACTGAGCGGCCGGAAATCGGCGTTCAGCACCAGCGCGGGACAGGCCTCAGGCGACACGTGAATGGTCACTAGAGTCTCCCGAAAAGGGAATCGAGTAAGTCCATATCCCCTTTATACTAAGCCCTTTGTGTCAGGGCTGTGAAGCCGGGGCGAAGGCGTTATTTTCTTGCAACTTCGGCAATGAAATTGCTGGCATAGGCCAGCCCATCCGGCGAAATCCCATGTCCGACACCCGGGCTGACATGATAGTGCACCGCCACGCCCGCCGCACGCAGCGCCGCGTCTGCCTCAGCGCTATGGGCCGGATCGACCACATTGTCGCTGTCCCCATGCACCAGGCACACCGGCGGACGCGCGAACTGCTCGCCCCCAAATCCGTCCGGCGGCAGGAAGGCACCGGAAAACCCGATGATGCCCATCAGGCGCTCTGGCAGCGACAGCCCCACATGCAGCGCCATCATCGCGCCCTGGCTGAACCCGGCCAGCAGGGTCTGCTCGGGCGCAATGCCGGTCTGCGCCCACAAATCGGTGAGAAATTCCACCAGCACGGGTCGCGCCGCCATCACCCCGCTCTGGCGCTTGGCCAGCCGGTCACCCTCAAAGCTCACGTCGAACCACTGATAGCCCGAGGCCAGCTGTGCGCATTGTTGCGGCCCATTGGGCGCAATGAACACCGCGTCGGGCAAGATGTCCTGCCAATGCGGCGCCAGCCCGATCAGATCGGCGCCGTCCGAGCCATAGCCATGCAGCAGCACCACGGCCTGCTGCGGAACGCCACCCGATTTGGGTGGCAACATGGGGCCGGAGAGCTTGGTCACAGGGCAATTCCTTCTTGATCGCGCAGCACGGCGAAATAGCGCCAGAACAACAGCGCCGCAGCCGAGCGATGGGGCGCCCAGCCCGCTGCCACGACGATCATCTCCTTGATCGTCGGACGGGCGTCAAGCCCAAGCCCGTGCCCAACCGCCTTGAGCAGCGCCAGATCACCCTCGGGAAACACATCCCGGTGCCCCGCGCAAAACATCAGATAAACCTCGGCCGTCCAGGGTCCGATACCCTTGTGCGCCACCAGATAGGCCACCGCCTGCTCAATGGGCAGCGTCTCAAGATGATCAAAGTCCAGTTGCCCATCCACCATGGCCTGGGCGATGGCCCGCACGGTCGCAAACTTGCTGGCCGAGAACCCGGCTCCACGTACTTCCGCTTCACTCAGCCCCAGATAAGTGGCCGGCTCCAGCGCCCCCTCGATCAGCTCGAAGCGCCCCCAGATCGCCCGCGCGCTGGCCACAGATACCTGCTGACCGCAGATGACCTTGGCGATGCCGGCAAATCCGGGCGCACTCAGCCGCGGCGCGACATCACCCGCCACCACCCGCACCGCCGCCAGCCGCGGATCGAGTGCCACCAGCAGATCGAGTTCGTCGGCGATGGCCGCAACGCTGTCGAGCCGTCGTGACGACCCCGATGGCCCTGTGCTATTACCCCGCCGTGTCGACACCGTCATCCAGTCCTGTCCTTCGCTTTGCGCCCAGCCCCAATGGCCGGCTGCATCTGGGTCATGCCTATTCGGCCCTTCTGACCTGGCAGGCCGCCGCGCGTCTGGGCGGCACCGCCCTGCTGCGCATCGAAGACATCGACACCGAACGCTGTAAACCCGAATTTACCACCGCAATCGAGACCGATCTGGCCTGGCTTGGTCTGAGCTGGCCCACGCCGGTCATGCTTCAGTCCGAGCGCATGGATGCCTATGCCGATGCCGGCAATGTCCTGCGCGAACAGAACCTGCTCTATCCCTGCTTCTGCAGCCGGGCCGAAATTGCCGCCCTCGCGACCGAAACGGACCCCGATGGCGCCCCGCTCTATCCCGGCACCTGTCGGCACCTGCACCGTGGCGAACAGATCGAACGCCTCGAACGCGGCGACCCCGTGCAGTTCCGCCTCGATACCCAGGGGGCCATAGAGCGCACTGGCATGCTCACCTTTACCGTCGTCGGACCGTTGGTCACAGACCGTCCCCAGATCCGCCATGCCCGGCCGCAGCGTTGGGGCGATGTGGTGCTGCAGCGCAAGGGCACACCCACCAGCTACCATCTCAGCGTCGTCGTCGATGATGCCGCCCAGGCCATCACCCATGTCACGCGCGGCCGCGACATGGAGGCGGCAACCGATATCCATGTGCTGCTGCAAACCCTCTTGGGCCTGGCTTCCCCCATCTATCATTTTCATCGCCTGATTCTGGACGATGCCGGGCGCAAACTGGCCAAGTCAAAGGGCTCGCCATCACTGGCAAGCCTGCGCGACGGGGGCTGGACGCCCGACGACGTGCGCCAGTCTCTCGGCCTCTAGTCTTTCTATCGCTACGATGCCGCCTGCGTTCCGATTCCCAGACCCATCTGTGGGCCCTGCTCACTGCAGGCCTCGGCATCGGCTTTGCCCAGCGCAATCTGGTGGAGCAACCCCCGGCATGGTGGCCCCGCCGATCGACCTGCAGATACCCCCGCTCGATATCTGGCTCACCACACACAGGGAATTGTTCACCTCACACCGGATTCGTGCGATCTATGCTGCGCTCGTGGAGGGTCTGGATACGTATATCACCTGCACGCACCCCATTCGGTAGGATCTCATGCAAACTGCGCTCAATATCGCCATCGCCCTCGCGATGCTCTTTGTCCTCATTGTTCTGGGCATGGGCCTGTGGAACATGCTCAAGGGCGGGCCGGGCAATACCAGCCAGCGCCTGATGCGCCTGCGCGTCATCGGCCAGGCCGTCGCTTTGGCGCTGCTGCTGGGCGCCCTGTTCCTGTTCGGCGGCAACAGAGGCTAGCGCGCCATGGTCAAGCTCAACGTCATCTATACCAGGACCGGCGACGACGGCAGCACGGGCCTGGTCCGTGGTCCCCGCCGCGCCAAATATGACCTGCGCGTGGAAGCCTATGGCACGGTCGATGAAGCCAATGCCTGCATTGGCCAGGCCCGGCTGCACACCACCGCCATGCCCAAGGTCGACCGCCTTCTCAGCCGCATCCAGAACGATCTGTTCGACGTCGGCTCCGACCTGGCCACGCCCGGCGCCGATGATCCCGCCGCCCAATATCCCTCGCTGCGCGTTCGCCCGGTCCAGACCGCAGCCCTCGAAAGCGCCATCGACCAGCACAACGAAGCCCTCGCGCCGCTGACCAGTTTCGTCCTCCCCGGCGGCTCGCCGCTGGCAGCCTCCCTCCATATCGCGCGCACGGTCACGCGCCGTGCCGAGCGTATCACCGTGGAACTGGCCGCCACCGAGCCCGATACCAACCCCGAGGCCGTGCGCTATCTCAACCGGCTTTCCGACCTGCTGTTTGTGCTGGCGCGCGTCGCCAACGCCAATGGGACCCGCGATGTGCTCTGGGTTCCCGGCGGCAATGGCGACCAGCGCAAGAGTTGATCGACCGCAGCGTCTGAATGCAAAAATTGCAGGGGATCAGGCCGCACGCGGTGGTGCTGTCGACTCTTCCTGTGGGGCGGCCACTTCCGTCAGCGACAAAGGCGCCTCGGCGGGGACAGCCACCATATCGCCGGAAAATACCACGCGATTGCGGCCGGCGTGCTTGGCCGCATAGAGCGCTGCGTCGGCCTGGGCAAACAGCGCTGCGGTCGGCACGGTCCCCAACGCCAGGGCCACGCCAAAGCTGGCGCTGATCCCGATGGTTTCGCCCTGCCAGTCAATCGCCAGGTCATCGATGCAAGCGCGCAGCCTCTCGGCGACTTGGCGCGCCACATTGGCATTGGTGTCAGGCAGCAGCACCGCCAGTTCCTCGCCACCCAGCCGGGACAGCATGTCGCGATCGCGCAGGCTGGCCCGCAGGGCCTTCGAGACCTGCTGCAGCACGCGATCGCCCGCCGCATGCCCGAAGGTATCGTTGACGACCTTGAAGTGATCGAGATCGATCACCACCAGCGCCGCTTCGCTATGGGGGCTGCGCAGCCCCAGCATGCCCCGCTCGAACGCGCGCCGATTGGGCAGTGCCGTCAGTGAATCGGTAAGCGCGCGCCATTTCCAGTCCTGTTCACGCTCGATCTGCGCCAGTTCGCGCTCGACAAACAGCCCCAGCGCCACCGCGCCCAGCAC
>JAHJOS010000672.1 GCA_018820005.1 Alphaproteobacteria bacterium
CAAGCAGACCATCGTGCGCGAGCTGCAGGCGCAGGGCAAGATCGTCGCCAAAATCGGCGACGGCATCAATGATGCGCCCGCGCTGGCCGCTGCCAATGTGGGCATCGCCATGGGTGGCGGCACCGATGTGGCGCTCGAAACCGCCGATGCCGCCATCCTGCATGGTCGCGTCGCCGATATCGCGGCCATGATTGGCCTGTCGCAAGCCACCATGACCAATATCTGGCAAAACATTTCCGTGGCGCTTGGCCTCAAGGCCGCGTTCCTCGTCACCACCATTCTGGGCATCACCGGGCTATGGCCGGCCATTCTCGCCGATACCGGCGCCACGGTCCTGGTTACGCTCAACGCCATGCGCCTGCTGGGCTGGCGCCCGCGCTAGGCCAGCCGCATCAGCCCGGCCGCCGTATGGCCAAATCCTGCCTGTCGATACAGGGCCTCCAGCCGCGGCTCGAAATCGACATGCAGCCAGGCCGCGCCCCGCGCCCTGGCGGTCTCAGCCGCCTGTGCCAATAGCGCCAAGGCAATGCCCTGCCGCTGATAGGCCGGGTCTACACAGGTGTCGAGAATAAAGGCATGGACGCCCCCATCCCACGCCACATTGACGAAACCGATCAAAACCGTCCCATCATAGGCGCCCACATGCGCCAGACTGCGGCTCAGTACAGGCCCGAAATCTGCCGGTCCCGCATCACCCCAGGCCGCCAGCCATAGGCGCTTGAGCGCGGCATTGTCTGGAAACGGATCAACTGAAATACGCGCCACGGGGGCCTCCTACCTTACCAAGGTGACAAACTCTTCATGCGCTCGCAAGGTCGTGAAGAGTTTGCCTCCGCTAGTGTCGCATTCATGCCGGACGTTCCGGTTCCCATGCAAAGGATACGACCCCATGAAGATGTTGAAGACGACCGCCATTGTGGCGCTGATGACAGCAGCTGTCGGCCTCTCCGCCATCGCTCCCACAACTGCCCAGGAAGCGCCAGCCGCTCCCGCCGCCCAGCAGGCTCCCGATGCCGGCCCGGGTGCAAATGGCCCGATGGGCAATTTCCGCCAGCACAACCAGGGTCCCCGCCAGGGTGGCGGCGCCGGCTTCCTCAACTTCGAGCGCGGCACCGAAGGCGTTGAAATCGCGCTGGTTCGCCTCAGCCATGCCATCGAAATGACCGCCGATCAGCAGGCGCTGTTCGACACCCTCAAGACCGATGCAATGGCCGCTGCCGATACCTTCTCCAAGGCTGTCGAAGGCCTGCGCCCCGCCGCGCCCGGTGCTGGTGCGACTGCAGAGCGTCCGTCCATCACCGAGCGCCTCGACACCCGCATTGCCCTCGAAACCGCCCAGCTCGACGCGCTCAAGGCCGTCCAGCCCGCGGCCAAGGCTTTCTTTGATAGCCTGACCGACGCGCAAAAGGCCGAGCTGACGCCGGCTCGTCCTGATCGTGGCAACATGCAGGGCAAGATGGGCCAGGGCGATCGTCACGGCGGCCAGCATGACCGCCAGGGCATGCGTCCCGGTCACGCGCCAATGGGCGCCCCTGGCGCCCAGCCCGACGCTGCCCCTGCAGCGCCCGTCACCAACGGCTAACACCGCTTAGGCGCTGCGCCCCGACACTTCGGCGGGGCCGGCGCCGATCCCGCGATGCCTGTCTCCAAGACATCGCAACCTTCCGTCGGCTCCCTCCGGACCGCGGACGAACTCCGGCTCTCAACAGCCGGGGTTTGCTTTTACCTGGCCTTGCTCTACCAATCGGCGACCTTTCCGCCTGGAACCCGCCATGACCACCCTGCCCCTCGATCCGGCCCGCATCCGCGCGCACTTTCCCGCCTTTGCCGAGCCGACGCTGCAGGGCCAGGCTTTTTTCGAGAATGCCGGCGGCGCCTATACCGCCCGCCCGGTGATCGACAAGCTCGACCATTACTATCGCGCCACCAAGGTGCAGCCCTATGGCGTCTATCCCGCCTCCCAGGCCGCCGGCGACGCCATGAACCTGAGCTATGACCGCATGGCCCAGGCGCTCAATGTCTCCGCCGACTGGATCCATTTCGGCCCCTCGGCGTCCGCCAATACCTATGTGCTGGCCCAGGCCTTCGGCGGCTGGCTCAAGCCCGGCGATGCCATCATCGTCACCAATCAGGACCATGAGGCCAATTCGGGCAATTGGCGGCGCCTGGCCCGCCTGGGCATCGAGGTGCGCGAATGGGGCGTTGATCCCCAGACCGGGCGCCTCGCCCTCGACGGCCTCGACAACCTTCTTGATGCCAAGGTGCGCCTCGTCGCGGCCCCGCACTGCTCCAATATTGCCGGCGAAATCAACGACGTCGCCGCCATCTC
>JAHJOS010000673.1 GCA_018820005.1 Alphaproteobacteria bacterium
GCGGCGGTTGACGGCGCTGGAGTCGGCGCTGGGCAGTACGCTGTTCACCCGCAAGACCAATGGCTCGGAGCTGTCCGGCGCCGGGGAGCGCTTTTTGAGCCATGCCGAGGCCATGGAAAGCGCCATGCTGGCGGCCAGCGCTTCGGCGGGGGCCGACAGCAAAGTGGAGGGCACGGTGCGCGTGGGCGCGCCGGACGGGTTCGGCGTGGCCTTCCTCGCGCCGCGCCTTGGGCAGTTGATCGAGCGGCACAAGGGGCTGCGGGTGGAACTGGTGCCGGTACCGCGCACCTTTTCGCTGTCGCGGCGCGAGGCCGATATTGCCGTGACGCTGGAGCGGCCGCAGGAGGGGCGGCTGGTGGCGCGCAAGCTGACCGATTATCGCCTGGGCCTTTATGCAGCACAAAGCTATCTCGACCGGCATGGCACGCCGGCCGATCTCGCCGCGCTCGAACAGCATAGCCTCGTGGGCTATGTCGACGACCTGCTGTTCACCCAGTCGCTCGACTATACCGGCGAGTTCTTGAGGGGCTGGCGCTCAAGCCTGGCGGTGTCATCGGCCATGGGCCAGACTGAGGCGGTGCGGGCCGGCGCCGGTATCGGCATTCTCCATGCCTTCATGGCAGGGCGCGACGCGGGGCTGGTGCCCGTGCTGCCGCAGCATAGCCTGATGCGCAGCTATTGGACCGTGGTGCACGAAGACCTGCGCGCCATCCGCCGGGTGGCGCTGGTCGCCGAATTCCTCAGCGAAATCGTGGCGCGCGACCGGGCGATATTCTAGGCGGTATCGAGTGCCCGCAGCGGCGCGGTCGCTGCCAGCAGCCAATCGCGGAACGCCCTGATCTTGGGCGTATTGCGGCGCGATTCCGGATAGACCAGATAGTACCCCCGCCCGTCGGTCGCCAACAGGTCAAATGGTTGCAGCAGGCGCCCGGAGGCGATTTCGTCGTGAAAGAAGCCCGGCGTCAGCATGGCGACGCCCCGGCCGGCCATGGCCGCGGTCCCCAGCAGGCTTTGCAACCCCAAATGACTGATCGGGCGCCCCTGGCTGGAATAGCCGGCGACACCGGCCGCAGCAAACCACTGGTCAAGCCACTCATCCTGTGGGTCAAGTATGGGCAGTTTCAGCAGGTCTTCAGGTCTGGCCACGCCGCCTACGCTGGCGGCCAGCGCAGGGCTGAGCAGCGGCGAAAAATCGGCCTTGATCAGCAGGTGCATGGCCAGCCCAGGCGCCGGCTTGGCGCTGGGCAGTGTGCGGATGGCGATATCGAACTGATCGTGCAGCAGGTCGACCATGCCGCTGGTGCTGTCGAGCCGAACGGCGATGTCAGGGTGGGCCACCTGGAACAGTCCCAGGTTCTGCGCCAGCCAGTTGCTGGCGAAAGTGGGTACTGTGGTGATGCTGAGCAAGCCATCGAGCTTGCCACGCGTGCTGGCAAACGCATCGCGCAGCAGTTCGAACGCCTGCCGTACCTGCGGCGCCAGCTGCGCACCGGTATCGGTCAGCGCAATCTGGCGTGGCTTGCGTAGGAACAGCGGCGCCCCGACGCGCTCCTCGATGATACGGATCTGGTAGCTGACGGCCGCCTGCGTCATCCCCAGTTCGTCCGCAGCCTTGGTAAAACTGAGGTGGCGGGCAACAGCCTCAAAGGCCCGAACCGCCGTGAGGGGAGGAATTACCGCCATCTATAGAATTTCCTTATGTGTAGTCGTCGAACTTTAGTTGGAAACTCCCTAACGAACAAGCGACCTTAACACTAGGACCTCCATTTGGGCAGGTTTATCATAAGGAGGATTGCGCTCATGCTCTGTGATATCGAGGTTCAAGACGCACCCGCTCGCCGCGCTCCCAATGTGCTGACCGGGCTAGTTGCGGCTTGGCGTTCTGTGCAGCAGCGGCGGCGGCAACATCGGGCCAGCATCGACCTCATAAGCGGCTCGGCCCATCTGCTACGTGATCTAGGGCTGGACGCCGAACACATTAGGGCGCGTCGATTGTAGCAACACTCTTGCCCTTGCCGGCAGCGGCGCTAAAACTCGCCTGCATGTCCAAGACCACACCGGCCACACTCGCCGTCGCCAAGACCGGCTTTGCTTTTGCCACAGCCACTTATGACTATGATCCCGATGCCGACCGCGTCGGGCTGCAGGCGGCCGAGGCCATGGGCGTGTCGCCGTCGATTGTGCTCAAGACGCTGATGGCCGAGGTGGATGGCAGACCGGTGTGCGTGGTGGTGCCGTCGGACGCCGAAGTGAACATGAAAAAGCTCGCCGCGGCCTTTGGCGGCAAGGCGGCGCATATGATGAAGCCAGCCGATGCCGAGCGACTGACCGGCTACAAGGTGGGCGGCATCAGCCCGTTTGGGCAGAAAAAGCCGGTTCCCACGGCGGTGGAAGAGCTGGCGACGCTGGAAGACGAGATCTTCCTCAATGGCGGCCAGCGTGGCTTCCAGATCCGCATGAAGCCGGACGATCTGGTGGCAGC
>JAHJOS010000086.1 GCA_018820005.1 Alphaproteobacteria bacterium
CCGAGAGCTGGTCATAGATCTTTTCGTGCCGGCGCTTGTTGCCGACGATCAGGTCGGGCTGCAGCACGGCGATCGCCTCGAGGTCAGGAGCCAACTCTTCGCCCACCACGACGGTCTGGGCGAGATCGGTCTTGAGATAGTCATACCAGGGCTCGGAATTGGCCGAGCGCGCCGCACCCACCGGAATGATGCCGAGCGCCACCATGTCCTCGGTGGCTTCATTGGTCAGGGTCACCACGCGCAGCGGATGGTCGGGCACGGCGGTGGTGCCCATGGCATGGGAGATGTCGCGCGCCATTGCCGGCGCGGCGAGGACGAGCGCGGCGGTCAGCAGGCCGGCCCGCAGGACACGAGAGAAACGCATGGTATTCCTATAAGGTGATAATCACAGTCATCATTTAATGCCCATGAGTATCGCCGCCTGTCAAGCAGCCTGCGGCGCAGTCAGGCGATGGGACAGCCGACGCAGGATGACGATCATGGCCAGGGCGCTGGCAGCCGGGACGGCGGCGAGCACGAACCAGGGCAGGGCGGCATCGGGCCCGGATACCAAGGCGCGATCGAGCAGGCCGCCCAGCGCGATGTTGCCAACCAGCACGGCAAGACCGCCAGATGACGCCAGCGCGCCATAATAGACGCCAAGGGCCCGTCCCTGGGCGAAGTGAGGCACCAGATCCATGCCGATAGGGCGCACGATGCAATGGCCCAGCGTCAGCAGCACGACGAGGGTCACCGCCGGCGCGAGGCGCATGAGCCCGGGCGCTGCCGCGTGCGGCGCGCTCAGGGCTACGGCGGCAAAGCCGAGGGCCATCAGCACAAAGCCCAGCGGCAGGCTGCGCTGATAACCCATGGCCCGCGCGAGCCGGGCGATGGGCAATTGCAGGGTGATGACCAGCAGCGAGGCGATCATGAACATCGGCGCCAGATCGCGGTCGCTGCCGCCTGAACGGGTGATCTCGACCGGCAGGGCAAGATAGAGCTGGTTGTAGCTGAACAGAAACGCCGCATGGGCCGTGACAAAGGCGAGGAACAGCCGGTCGGTAAAAATGGTGCCCCAATCGAGCCCGCGCCGGCTTGTCGTTGGGGCCGGGGCGTCCTGCGGCAGCAAGCGGGCCAGGACCAGCCCGGCGACGACAAAGACAGCGGCGCCAATCAGAGCGATGGCCTGAAAGCCAATGCCGATCAGCAGCGCCCCCAGCAGCGGCCCCAGCACGGCGCCGCTTTCGCCCCAGACGGCGAGGAGGGCGAAGTATTGCGCCCGCGTCCGCTTGCCCTGTGCCTCGCTGGCGGCGCCAAGCTGCGCGACGAGGGTCGAAATCGCGGGCGAGAACAGTGCACCGCCGACCCCGGTCAGGCAAGCGCCAAGCACCACCACAGGCAGACTGCCGCCAAACCCCAGACAGAGAAAACCGAGCACACGCACCACACAGCCGAGCAGGATCAGTCGTCGCGTGCCCAGACGATCGGACAGCGCGCCGCCAAAGACGAACAGGCCCTGCTGGCAAAAGGTGCGCAGGCCCAGCACCAGGCCAATGCTGGCACCAGCGAGCAGCAGGTCATCACGCAGATAGGCCGCCAGAAACGGCACCACCATGTAGAAGCCGAGATTGAAGACCAGCTGGTTGGACAGCAGCACAAAGGGATGAACCGGCACGCGCGGGATCCAAACAGGACAAACACCGCGCAGCACTGCCGCAGCCGGACAGAGAAAACAAGACTGGATTTGTCTGGTTTATAGACAGCCAGAAGAATTGTTGCGGTTTGAGGGCTTTAGGGTTTTGAATTGGCTCTTTTGGGGGAGTTGGCTTGGGTAGCCAACTGCCACAGATATATCAGTCGTCACCCTCCCCCTGGTGGGGAGGGATCAAGGGTGGGGGGCGACTCGCATATCAGGGCTTTCGCACCCCGTCCCAACCTCCCACATCTAGGGGGAGGTGTCATTCCGTGGAAGCCCGCTAAACCTCGTAGCGATCGCTCTCGTGCCGCACCGGACGATAGACGAAATAATCGAAATCCGCCGGGCTGGCCGTGCCGTTAAGGTCATGGGCCGCCATGCCGACAAAGGCGCCGGTGAAGCTGCCGTGGGCCTGATGGCCGCCGCATTCATCCGAGAGCAGCGACGCGTCGAGCACCGGGCCGATGGGGGTGAGCTCGCCCCCCTCCAGACCATGGAAGAACTGCAGCGCCGGGCCTCGAATACTCAGCGCCAGGCGGATCTTGCCGGTCTGGGGAATGGAGACCGGCGCCGCCGGGAAGCTGAGATTGCCGTCCGGCCAGCTCATTTCCGAGCTCATGATCAGCAGTTCGCGCTTGCCATCCGAATGGGCCGTCACCGCCAGATAGAAGAAATTGTAGCGGCTGTAGTAGGCGGTCAGCCCCGCCATGGTGCGCTCGTCACTGGGGGCAAAGTCCACCAGCGTCTCGGCATCATAGGAGAAGTGCTGCTGCCGGCGGGCGACCAGTGCCTGTTCGAACCAGGAGCCGGGAGATTCGCGGCCAAAGAGGCGCAGCTTGCCGCCGACCGTGGAAAAGATGCGCTCGGTCTCAGGCGTACGCAGCCATTGGAAATCGAGCGGCACGCCGTCGGCGAAGCCATAGCGCTGCTCGGCCCAATAGGGAGCGTCGTCGCGCGTCCCGGGCACCTCGACATGCAGCGATGGCACCGGACCGTGTTTCACGTGAATCCAGTCGTCATCGCCCCAATAGGCTTCCTGGATGGCCGTCTCGCGACCCAGCACGCAGCGACGCTCCTGGGTGGTTGGGCGGCCCGTCAGATGCACGAGGAATGCCTTGCCATCTGGTGTCTCGACGAGATCGCCATGGCCGGCGCGCTGCAATGCCGCGAAGGGCGCATCCTTGGAGGTCAGGATGTGCTTGTCGGGATGGGTCTCATAGGGCCCGTCGATGTTGCGCGAACGCGCGAAGGTCACGGCATGGTCATAGGCCGTGCCGCCTTCTGCGGTCAGCAGATAATACCAGGGCGTCCCGTCCTTGCCCTTGCGCTTATAGAGATGCGGGCCCTCGACCAGCTTGAGGTCAGTGCCCTGGTAGATGTTCTTGATTGGCCCGACGAGCTTGCCGGCCTTTGGGTCAAATTCCTGCAGCGCAATACCGGCGAACAGCAGCGGCCGGCGGCGATGGTCCCACAGCATGTTGACGAACCACTTCTTGCCGTCGTCATCGTGGAACAGGCTGGGGTCAAAGCCGGAGGAATTGGTATAGATCGGGTCGCTCCAGGGGCCCTCGATCGTGTCGGCCCAGACGATATAATTATGGGCGTCCTTGAACGAGCCGTCCTTGCGCTTGACGTCGGTATAGACCAGCCAGAATAGTCCATCCGCATAGGACAGGCACGGCGCC
>JAHJOS010000674.1 GCA_018820005.1 Alphaproteobacteria bacterium
ACGGCCTTGAGCACGCCCTTGCCGCCATATCGCGTCATGTCGCCGTCGCGCAATTCGACGGCCTCGTTCGCCCCCGTTGAAGCGCCGGAGGGGACAGAGGACGTGCCGACAATACCATCGTCCAGATGAACGCTAACGCGAACCGTGGGATTGCCGCGAGAGTCAAGGATTTCGAGGGCGGATATGTGTTCGATGCGGGCTGTCACGGATGGCTCCTGTTGCTCATGGGATTTGCGTCAAGGCGCGGGGACCTTCAGCGCCTCTTCGGCCGCGACGTCGTGGTGCACGACATCCCACTGCTCCAGATGCTTGTAGACGATCACCTTGTTTCTCAGCAGCGCCCCATGCGTGCGGCAGAACTCTTCCAGCTGGTCGCGGGAGGCAATCAATTCGACGCACATGGTGAGATCAGGATTAGGGATCTCGAAGCCCTCATCCTGAAGCTTGCCGCTGTTTGAGTAACCGAAATGGGTATGGTGTGCGACCGCGTTCATGATACCGGCCGATTTCGCTTGCATGACCAGTTCGCGATAGAGCGGTTTCGACCCTAGCCAACCACCCTTGCCCGACGTCTTCTCGCGCGGCTTCATATAGATGCGGACCATGCCGATTTCGCTCGAATGCAGCTTATGTTGCGTCACGATGATGGGCCTTTCGTTCAGGTTTGTGGTGGTGCCGAGGGAGCGTAAACGGACTTTGCCGACATAATCGCCCAGTGCCTGGGCGTTGATGTCGCGCATATGGCGAACCGAGATGTCGGCAGGAATGCCTTTGGCCGTGGTGGTCTTCGGCACACCGACGCGCTGCGACAGGTAGATGCTGGAATGGCCGCTGCACAAATACGCCACGAAGCAAGCAACCGCGAGATAGACCGCGTGCTCTGCGCCGAACAGCTCTATGCCCATGATCAGGCAGGCCAGCGGGGTATTGGTGGCGCCGGCAAAAACGGCGACGAACCCCAGAGCGGCAAACAGATCGATGGGCGCCCCTAGGACCCCGGCCAGCGCGCTGCCGAGGCCCGCACCGATGAAAAAAAGCGGCGTCACTTCTCCGCCTTTGAATCCGGCGCTGAGCGTGATGATGGTGAACAGCGCCTTCCAGGCCCAGCCCCAATAGTCGACATGATCGGGGCGGAAAAAGCTCAAGATTGTGGTGTCATCCGGGTTGGGTGACCAGACGCCAAGGCCCAGATATTCACGCGTGCCGAGCAGATAGACCAGGCTGATGAGGATGGCACCGGCCAGAACCGGGCGGAGCGGCGCATAGGGCAGGATGGCCTTGTACGCCGAGGAGGCCAGATGGGAAAGTTCGGCAAATAAGTGGGCAGCAAGGCCAAAGGCAACGCCGGCAAGAGTGACCTTGAACAGTAGCACCACATCGAGATTAAAGCCGGTCGTTCTCACAGCCCCGCTCAGATAGGTGATTGCATACTGAGTGTGGCCAATCCCCCAAGCATGGCATGTCCAATCGGCGACAATCGCCCCCAGTAACGCTGGCAGCAAAGCCTCATACTGCATCTTGCCTATGGTCAGGACTTCGAGCGCGAAGATCGCGCCGGCAATCGGTGTCCCGAAAACTGCACCAAACCCGGCGGCGATGCCGGCCATCAGCAGAATGCGCATATCTGCCGGTGACAGCCTTACCATCCGGCCGATCGCACTAGCGATGCTGCCGCCGAGCTGGACAGCGGTGCCCTCGCGGCCAGCCGAGCCACCCACTAGATGGGTCAGGATCGTCGTGACTAGCACAAACGGCGCCATCCGCAGGGGCACGCCGCCACCTGGTTCGTGGATTTGTTCGACGATGAGATTGTTGCCGCCTTCTGCCCCCTTGCCGAACTTTTGATAGGCCCAGACCATGGCAAAGCCGGCGACCGGCATAAGGTAGATCAGCCATGGAAAGTCGAACCGAAACTCGGTCGCCTTGTCGAGGCTCCATAGAAACAGGGCAACGAGCGATCCCACGGCAACCGCCATCGGCACGACGACAAGTATCCATTTTGCCAGGCTGCGTGTTTGCTGCAGGCGAAGACCAAAAAATGCCGACGTCAGCATCAGGCAAACGCTCCGGGAAACTGGATGATGGGATGAAATAAGAAGGCCAGGATTCCAGACAAAACTACTCCTTCGCGCCGCGCGCGTTGAGTAGGAGTCATTAGCTTTCGCCTTGAAAGCGGTTCGGCTTGATGCCCGGCAGAATCCATTGCCAACGGAAGAACGAATAGACGGACGGGTGAGGCTCTGTCAATTGGCAGCGTTCAAAATTGCCTTTTGCAGCGGGCAGTTCGGTAAATCCGGCGGCACTTGGGCCCCGCCAGCTCAAAAAATACACGGTCATGTCCGGTAGTTGTACTCGGAAGCGCCTGTGAGCGACTACCGTTTTGTCTCTCCGGTCGTCCAAACGTAGCTGGAAGGCTGTGTAGTCCGCCTGAACCGCCCTAGGGCCAATGACTCCTGCTCATTTTACAGCAGGAGTCCGCAGTGTCCGAACCTTCACCATCCTTATACGCCAAGGACCGGCAAACCGCTTGGCCAAGGCTGACGTCAACTCATTGCTGGCTCATCAGGTGAAGTTCGTCTTGGTGACGCACCTTTACGACCTCGCCTATGGGTTTAGGGCTGCCCGCAGCGAGGATATTATTTTCCTGCGGGCCGAACGCGAAGACAGTGGTGAGCGAACGTTCCGGCTGATTGAGGGTGATCCGCTCGAAACCAGCTACGGCGAGGATCTGTACCACCAAATTTTCGACAAGCCCAACGAAGGAAAGTTACCCATGGCAACGCAATAGGTTCGAACTGACCACGCTCCGGTGCCTCACGGCGCGCGGGCACGTCGATCCGACCACGCGCCGACTGCGGTTGTCCCAATCAGTCGATGCGGTTGACGCGGGCAATTTTGCTCGTCGTGAATGGCCTAAAGGCAATGGCCACTTTCGCCAGGAACCCCTTGCTGAAAGTGCCGAGGACTTCGGGACTGGGATCGTAATAGTAGGACTTCTCGGCAATATCGAAATTGTATTCCGAGACGGTAATCCAGGCGTCTTTCCACGCGCTCAAACCCGCCCGGCGCCGCTCGAGCTCGGGGATGGCCAGCGTGGTTTGGTCGGAGCGGGGCGGGGTGCCCGAAATGGCCAGCAGGATCAGGGCGGTTTGGTCGCCATGCGGCAATGACAGTGTCAAACACACGGGACGCTCTTTGCGCCCTTCGGTCTCGTGATTGTCGCGCTGCCATTTCCAGAGATAGGCATAACGTATGATCGACCCATTGGGCGGGATATCAGCCATTGGGTTCGGTGCCTTCGGCAATGATCTTGTCCAAGGCGACATCGATCTGCGCGGCCAGGTCGGGCGGTGTCTCCCCTGCGCCATAGACCCGGCGTGGATCGCCTTCTTGCTTCATGGCGGCAAAGTCATCGTAGGTCATCAGGACATAACGGGGCTTGCGGTGCTGGGTGATAGCAACCGGCTGTCGGTCCGCGGCCATGGTGACGGTTTTCAAATCGCGCAGCAGATCGACCGTGGAAAAATTCTTCATGGCACCACTCCTTCGTATTAAACGAAATATACGCTTCATTTGGTTATTCGCAAGAACTGCGTTGCGCACGGCCATACCAAAATTGTGTGCCCGATCAGTTTTAACCCGACGAACTAATAGATGTCGGCCAGACCCTGTCTGGCCCGGCCGACGGGATGCCTTATGCCGCTTGGCCGGACCTTTCGGGGTCTGCCTCGGTGGCTGGCTCGACATAATCGGGCTGCAGGCGATGCAGGAAAGTAGCGGCCCGTTCAGCGTGGGCTGCCGCGCGGAAAATTGCCCGCTTGTCTTCCTTCAACACCGCCAGCCAA
>JAHJOS010000675.1 GCA_018820005.1 Alphaproteobacteria bacterium
CACAGTTCAAGTGGAACAGGCGCACAGTTTTCTCTTGCCCACTGCTCAATGCTGCCTGTCTGCTTCCAGCACCACGGCTGCCATCTGCATGCCATGCGCCGAATGTCCGCTATCCGGCGCCGGCCACCAAAACCCGCCGTTTCGCGAACCGCCCCATTTCGGCCGATAGGGTAGGGCTCTTTCGTTAACGCGTTACGCGAGTTTGGCAGCTGTCTAGGGCCAAGAAAAAAGCCCCGCCAATGATACTGGCGGGGCCGATCGGCTAACTGCAGCCTTATGACTATCAGCCAGTGCTTTTTGACCTGACGTGGGTAACAGGATTCACCCGCCGACACTGGATCTCGTCTAGCTGGTTGGCGCTAGAACTTGTAGTTGACGCCGCCGCGGATGACGCTGAAGCGCTGGGTGATGTCGGAATTGCCCACCGGCAGGCCGGCATAGCTTTGGGTGCCCAGGTCGACATAGAGATATTCGGCCTTGAAGCTGATGTTGTCGGTGGCCTTGGCTTCAAGACCGACGCCGACGGTCCAGCCGATGTGGTTGGCGGACTGGGACGTGACCACATTGGCGGGGCTGGTGACGCTGGCGCTGCCGCGGCCTGCCGCAAAGCCGGCGGTCAGATAGGGCATGACCTGGCCAAAACTCCAGCCGGCGCGACCGCGCACGGTGCCGAAGAAGTCCATGCCTGACTTGAAGGTACCAATCCCGGGAATGGCCTGCTCATAGCCGATATTGGACCATTGCAGATCTGCCTCGGTGCTGAGCACAGCGCCGCCACCGAGGTCAAGATTGTAGCCGGCCTGACCGCCCAGAACCAGGCCCGAGGTGCCGTCTGATGTTTCGACGCCACCGCCGGTTGGCTTGCGCAGCAGGGTGCCCCAGCCATAGCCAGCGTTGACGCCGGCATAAAAGCCGGACCAGTCCGATGCCGGCGTGGATGAATAGATCGTGCTCGCATTGCCGCCATTCCAGCCCAGGTCGGCCGCCATGGCCGATGGGGACAGCAGCAGGAGCGTGGACAGCACGGAGAGCTGACGTTTCATGGTTTAGCCTCGTCACAGAAATGCGGTGAACTTTCCGCTAAAATGCGACGAAATCGATTAACGACTGGGTAAGGAATAAGGTTAACGCGCTGGGAGAGAGCGCCTTTTCCACAATCGGCGGGCAGGGTGGTGCGCGACTGCCACAGCCAAATGTGCCCCGGTCGGCTCAACGATGTCGGAGAAAATGGTGCCCCCCGCCGGACTCGAACCGGCACGCCTTGCGGCGGAGGATTTTGAGTCCTCTGCGTCTACCATTCCGCCAGAGGGGCACGGGAAAAGTGTCTAGCTCAGGTCGGGGTGGTCTGCAACTGGCGTCTGCGGGTTTATGCAGCGAGCACGAGCCGGGCCAGATAGACCGTGAGAACCCCGATGGCCATGGCGGGCAACAAACTGCGGGTGCGCCAGAACACCAGCCCCGTGGCAAGGGCGGCAATAATCTCGGCCGCACTGCCGGTGACCAGGGCCGGTGCGACGAGCGAGGCGAGGACCGCACCGGGGACATGCTTGAGCCAGGCGGCGGCAAAGCCATGCCGTGGCAGGCGATTGGAGAGCAGCAGGCCGCCGGCCTTGACCATGAAACTGACCGCGGCCATGCCCAGGATGGCTGCAAGGGCCTCGGGACTAGTCCACATGGCGCACCCTATCGGCCATGGCGCCGGCGAGGCTGCCGGCGATGCCGCCGATCAGGATATACCAGCTGCCGGCCACCAGATGGGAGGAAACGATTGCGACAAGGGCAGCCACGGCCCAGGGAAGCAGGTCACCCCGGCCTTTCCACATGCCCAGCAGCAGCGCCAGGAAGGTGGCGGTGAACGCAAAATCGAGGCCATAGGTGGCCGGATCATCGATAGCGGAGCCGAGCAGATGGCCGGTGACGGTGGTGAGCATCCAGCAGGCATAGGCCAGCACGCCGCCGCCGAGCAGGAAGGCGATGGTGCCGCGCCCCTTCTGCATTTCGAGCATGGTGACGGCCCAAGTTTCATCGGAGACGATGCCCATCATCAAGGCGCCGCTCGAGGTCTGGTCGGGGCGGAACAGCGGGCGCAGGGTGGCGGTGAGCAGGAGGTAGCGCAGGTTGATGATCAGCGCGGCCATGATCAACGCACCAATGGGCAGGGTGGCAGGGGTTGCGGTCCAGAGGTCAAGCGCGACGAACTGGGCCGAGCCGGCAAAGACCAGGCCGCTCATCAGAACCACCTCGAGCAGGCTCAAACCGGCGCCGCGCGCCAGCACGCCCCAGACCATGCCATAGGCCGCCACGGAAAGGACAACGGGGATGCAGGCGCGGGCTCCGGCCAGAAACTGGGCGGCAAAGGTGTCAACGGCAGTCAATTGCGTACTCATGGCAGAGCAATAGCGGGACAGGCTCGCGGGCGCATCGGCAAAGTGCATCGGCGGCCATGACAAGTGGTGATGGCTGGCATCGCTGGCGGTGATCGGGCCGGTTCGGACGGCGTTGACGGGTCTGCGCGGCGGGGGTAGAGACCGTGCCGTGTCATTTTCACGCCATCCGAGCCCGTCCAGTCGGCATTCTGCATTTTCAGGATGTGAATAGGTCCCTGCAGCGGTTCTGAGGCCGTCGGATCGCCGTTGCCCACCGGGTCCGGGACGTGACGCGTCTGTATTTGGACTATTCGGAGATTGCCATGAGCTTTCAGTCGCGGCCGCTTTGGCAGCGGTTCGTCATTTTCCTGTTGCCGTTGATGGCGAGCAATATTCTGCAATCGCTGTCGGGTACGGTCAATTCGATCTATGTCGGTCAGATGATCGGCGTTGATGCGCTGGCTGCCACGGCCACGTTCTTTCCCATCATGTTCTTTCTTTTGAGCTTTCTGATCGGGCTGTCGTCCGGTTCGACCGTGCTGATCGGGCAGGCCTGGGGGGCGCGCAATATCGACAAGGTCAAGCAGGTGGCCGGCACCACGCTGGCCACGGCATTTGTCATGGGACTGGTGGTTGCGGTCGTGGGTGTGACCTGGACCGACCAGATCCTGAGCGTTCTGGGAGTTCCGGCCGATATCGCGCCGATCACGGCCAGCTATGCAAGGGTCATGCTGGGCTGCATGCCCGGGTTTTTCCTGTTCATCGTGGCCACCTCGGTGCTGCGCGGGGTGGGCGATACGATGACGCCGCTGTTTTCGCTGGTGCTGTCGCTGGCCGTGGGGCTGGTGGTGACGCCGGCGCTGATCCAGGGCTGGTTCGGCCTGCCGCAACTGGGCGTCAACGCTGCCGCGGTCGGCTCGATCTCGGGCTTTCTGAGCGTATTGGTGTTCCTGTTCGTCTATCTGCGGCTGCGCAACATGCCGCTGGCGCCAGACGCCAAGCTGTGGAAGGCGATGCTGCATCCCGATTTCGCGCTGCTGGGGCTGATCCTGCGACTGGGCCTGCCGGCGGGGCTACAGATGGTGGTGTCATCCGTCTCGGGCATTGTGGTGGTGGGGCTGGTGAACCGGTTCGGCTCCAATGCCACGGCGGCCTATGGGGCGTTGGGGCAGGTGATGAGCTATGTGCAGTTCCCGGCGATGTCGATCGGCATCGCGGCTTCGATCTTCGGGGCCCAGGCGATCGGCGCAGGCAAGGCAGATCAATTGGGCGCGATCACCCGCACTGGTCTGGTGCTCAACCTGATCATCACGGGCACGCTGGTGCTGCTGGCCTATCTGTTCAGCCAGCATCTGGTGGCGTTGTTCATTACCGATCCGGCGGTGATCGAGGTGGCCGAGACGCTGCTGCATGTCGTGTTGTGGAGCATATTGGCGTTCGGCGGCAGCGTGGTGTTCTCGGGCATCATGCGCTCGAGCGGCACGGTCATTGCGCCCATGGTGCTGTCGCTGATCTGCATCCTGTGCATCGAACTGCCGGGCGCCATCATCCTCAGCCAGACCAGCCTTGGCCTCACCGGCATCTGGATCGCCTATGCCGCCAGCTTTGTGATGATGTTTGTGCTCCAAGGCTGCTGGTATCAGTTCGCCTGGCGGAAAAAGACCATTACCGCGCTGGTCTAGCGACCGCTGGCACGCCGACATTGGGGGTCCGGACAGCGTTGTCCGGGCCCTTTTTCTTGTGGCTTGACAATCCCTACTGCTAGTAAGAAAACTTACTCATTGAGATGGAGGCGGCTTTGTCGGTGCGCGGAAACAAGAGTGATGTCCTATGGAAGGCAGCATCGCAGGTTGCCTATGAACGCGGGCTGGCCGGTCTGACGCTTGCCAATGTGGCCGAGGCGGCCAAGATGCCGCTGGGCAGCCTCTACTATTATTTCAAATCGCGGGACGACATGGTGGGCGCCGCCGTTGCGCGGGTCCATACGCGCTTCCTGCAGTTGCGCGAGCAATGGGACGGGCTGGGCGAGTCACGGCTATCCCTGCGTGCCTTTGCGGGCATGACCGCCGAACAGACCGAGACGCTCACGCGCCATGGTTGCCCTATTGGCACGCTGGTTGCGCAACTGGGCAAGAAGCAGCAGGCCGGGGCTGGCGACGTCGGGCAGGTTTTCTCTCAATTGTGCGACTGGGCTGCGGGGCATTTTGCAACGCTGGGACTGTCTCCCGAGGCGGCGCGCCTGGCGGGACGCAAAATGGTCCGTGATCTCGAAGGTGCGGCAATGCTGGCACACGCAACGGGCGACGCCGGCCATATCAGCGAGGTGGTGTCCGAGATTTTGCATCAGATCGACAGCCTGGCAGACAGCGGCGCGAACTGAGCGGCAGCACCAGGCCATTTTTCACAGTGTGGGAGAGAGAGATGACGAGACTGACAGAGGGGCAACTGGCTCCGGATTTGGAGACGGTGGATCTGTTTGGGGCGCCGGTGTCGCTGACCGCCCTGCGCGGGCGCAAGGTTCTGCTGTCGTTTTACCGCTACGCCTCGTGTCCGCTGTGCAACCTCAGGGTTCACAACATGATCGGGCGACACGCTGCGTGGTCGGCGCAGGGGCTCGACGTGTTGGCGGTATTTCAATCGAGTGCTGCCGATATCGGCAAACACGTCGGTCGGCAGGATGCACCCTTTCCAATCGTTCCAGATGGCTCGATGCGGCACTACAAGCGCTATGGCGTCGAGACCAGCTGGCTCGGCTTTCTCAAGGCGGGCCTGCGGCCGGACATTTTGATGAAGGCCTTCGCGCAGGGCTATCTGCCAGCGATGTTCAACGGGCCGCTCAATCGCGTACCGGCAGACTTTCTGATTGATGAAAACGGGCGCCTGGTGCGCTGCTACTATGGCGCCGACGTGGGCGACCACCTGCCGTTTGACGACATCGACGCCTTTGTTGCCAGGCAGCCGACGCTGGTAAGCAGCTAGGGATATCGCGCCAACTTGGCAATGAGGGGCCTGAACAGCGGTCCGGGCCCCTCATAGGTCCAATTGGTTGCCTGCCCTAGAACTGGCCGTGGCAGTGCTTGAACTTCTTGCCCGAGCCGCAGGGGCAAGGGGCGTTGCGCGAGACGCCGATCAGCAATTGCGGATCGATCGGCTTGAGCGAGGGATCACTGCCCACGGCGCCCAGCGAGTCGGCGATGGTGTCGCCGCCATCGGCATCGTTCTCGCCGGTCAGCGGATCGATATGGGTTTCCTGCAGGCGGCTCAGATCGGGCGTCGGCGGCGCCACCGGGCGTGGCTGCAGCACGACATGGCTGAGCTGGGTGGTAACCAGTTCGCGCAGATTGGCCAGCAGGGACTGGAACAGCTCATAGGCTTCCTGCTTGTATTCGTTGAGCGGATCGCGCTGGGCAATGCCGCGCCAGCCGACAACCTTGGAGAGGTGATCGAGCGTGACCAGGTGTTCGCGCCACAGGCCATCGACCGACTGCAGCAGGATGGATTTTTCCACCTGGCGCATGATGGTGGGGTTGGGCGAACCGGCCGCTTCCATGGCAGCGATGGTGCTGGCTTCTTTGGCGGTTGCGGCTTCATCGACAGCGCCCTTGAGGCGTTCGGTGACGATCTCGGGGTCAATGCCTTCTTCGGCGGCCCATTCCTTGAGCGGAATATCGATGTTGAGGTAGGTCTTGGCCGCTGCCTCAAGCTGCTCGATGTTCCACTGCTCGGGATAGGAGCGGGGCGGAATGGCCTTGGCGACAATGTTCTCGACCACGTCATGGCGCATGTCCACGACGGTTTCCGAGATGTCCTCGGCGTTCATCATCTCGATACGCTGTTCGAAGATCACCTTGCGCTGATCATTCATCACGTCGTCGTATTTGAGGATGTTCTTGCGGATATCGAAGTTACGTGCCTCGACCTTGCCCTGAGCGCGTTCGATGGCCTTGGTGACCCAGGGGTGGGTGATGGATTCGCCCTGCTCGAGACCGAGCTTGCCGAGCATGGAATCCATGCTGTCGACCGGGAAGATGCGCATCAGGTCGTCCTGCAGGCTCAGGAAGAAGGCCGAATGGCCCGGATCGCCCTGGCGACCGGAACGACCGCGCAACTGGTTGTCGATGCGCCGGCTTTCATGGCGCTCGGTGCCGATCACCATCAGGCCGCCGGCGGCCAGCGCCTTGGCCTTGTCGGAGGCGATCGTGGCCTTGATGTCGGCGATCTTGGCCTCGCGCTCGGCGCCTTCGAGGCCCTCGGTCTCGCGCTGGATGCGCATCTTCCCGGTCGACAGCATGGATTCCATGCTCGGCAAGCTCGGTCTCGAG
>JAHJOS010000676.1 GCA_018820005.1 Alphaproteobacteria bacterium
AGTAGGCCATGGCCAGTTCGAGCGCGCCAACGCGTCAACAACCGCAGTCGCTCAAGGCCCTGATGGGCGTGCGTGACCTGATCCTTGGTGGCCATATGCGGCCCGGCGAACGGCTCTCCGAAGTCGCCATCGCGGCGCGGCTGGGCATTTCGCGCACCCCGATCCGGGCGGCGCTGGCCCGGCTCGAGCAGGAAGGGTTGCTTGAGCTCATTCCGACCGGGGGCTTTGCTGTGCGCAGCTTTGCCCAGGACGAGGTGATCGACGCCATCGAACTGCGCGGCGTGCTCGAAGGCACGGCGGCGCGGCTGGCGGCGGAACGGGGTGTGACGCCCGCAAAGCTGGCCGGCATCAAGCAATTGGTGCTGGGGCTCGACGAGACCATGCGCAACGGGCCGGTGGACATGGATTTCGAACGCTATGTCGAACTCAATGCTGCCTTTCACGATGCGCTGGCGGAGCTGGCCGGCAGCCAGACCATCCGGCGCGAGATCGAGCGGGTAACGCGCCTGCCCTTTGCCTCGCCCAGTGCGTTTCTGGACAAGCAGGCCGACGTGCCCGCCTTCCGGCAATCCCTGCTCGTTGGACAGGCGCAGCATCGGGCCATCATCACCGCAATCGAGCTGCGTGAGGGCGGGCGTGCCGAAGCGCTGGCGCGTGAACATGCGCGGCTGGCCCGGCAGAACCTCGACTATGTCATCGAACAGGACCGCAGCCTTTTGCGCCGCATGCCGGCGCTGGCGCTGGTGGGGGAGTAGGCGCGATGCGCAACAAATTGGAGTGGCGCGAAGCCGTGGTGACGCGCAGTGAGCAGATTGCCGACGATGTCCGGCAGTTCGAGTTTGCGGTTCCCGGTGGCGTGCCGCGCTTTGATCCCGGCTCGCACTGCAATATCAAGGTTGGTCTGGCAGCGGGGCAGACCATCCGCACCTATAGCTGCCTGCCGGCCAAGCCGGGGCATCTGAGCGTTGCGGTCAAGCACCACGAGCATTCGCGGGGTGGTTCGCGCTTCATGTGGGGGCTTGCCGAGGGGGACACCATTGCCCTGACGCTGCCCGAGAACCGTTTCGAGCTGGCCTGGCGCGCGCCCTATTATCTGCTGATGGCCGGTGGCATCGGCATCACCCCCATTTTTGGCATGGCGCAGGCACTGGCCAAACGCGGCACGCCGTTTCGCCTCGTCTATGGCGGGCGTAGCCGGGCGGTGATGGCGTTTGCTGACGGGCTGGAGGAGACGCTGGGCGAAGCCGTGCAGATTCATGCGGGCGATCTGGGCCAGCGGGTCGACGTCGCCGCCGAGATTGCCAATTTGCCGCCCGATGGCGAGCTTTATGTCTGTGGGCCCATCGACATGCTGACGGCCGTCAAGTCTGCCTGGCAGGCAGCGGGTCGGCCGATGGGGCGGCTGCGCTTTGAGGTGTTTGGCGATAGCGGGCTCTATGTGGAGGCGCCCTTCGAGGTCGATGTGCAGGGGCTTGATCGCTCGGTCGCGGTGCGACCGGACCAGACGCTGCTCGACGCGCTGATGGAGGCCGGTGTCGAGATGATCTACGACTGCCAGCGTGGCGAATGCGGGCTGTGTGCCGTCGATATCGTCTCCCATGACGCCCCGATTGACCATCGCGACGTGTTCTTCAGCGAGCACGAAAAGCAGGAGGGACGCCGCATGTGTGCCTGCGTCTCGCGGCTGGCCGGTGGTCGCGCCGTCATCGATGTCGGCTATCGCCCCTGAACCCAACGCCAAAAAGGAAGGGCGCCGCAGCGCCCTTCCCAGTCTCGATAATGTCAGCAAGGCCTACATGGCGGTTTCGGCTTCGACGAGGGCCGTGGCCTTTTCGTAGAGTGCCTTGCCGTCAATGCCCTGGCCATCCATGTCACTGAACCACTGGTCGATCGTGGGCTGAGCGGCGGCCTTCCAGCGGGCCGTCTCGGCGTCGTCGAGCGTGACGATGTTGTTGCCGAGCTTTTCTGCAATGGCCAGACCGGCCGCATCGCCATCATCCATGGCCTTGCCAAAGGCGCGGGCCACTTCCACGCCGGAATTGGCATCGATCAGCGCCTTGAGGTCGTCGGGCAGCTTGTCATAGCTGTCCTGGTTCATCACGAAGGCGAAGGTCTGGGTGTAAAGGCCATGCGCGCCCGAAAAGCCGGTGTGGTTCTTGACGAGTTCGGAGACCTTGAGGGAAGGGGTCACTTCCCACGGGATGGTCGTGCCATCGATGACGCCCTTGGAGAGCGCTTCGGTCACAGCTGGCACCGGCATGCCGATGGGCTCGGCACCCAGCCGGCCCAGCATGTCGGAAATCACGCGCGAGCCGCCACGGATCTTCATGCCCTTGAGGTCTTCGAGCGAATTGACCGGGTTCTTGGTGTGGAACAGGCCCGGGCCATGGGTGTGGACGGCGATCAGATGCACGCCGGCAAATTCATCCATGGCATTGGCTTCGACATATTTCTGGAACGCCACCGAGGTGTCCTCGGCATTGGTCACCAGGAAGGGCATTTCAAACACTTCGGACTTGGGGAAGCGGCCGGGCGTATAGCCGAGCACGGTCCAGATCACATCGACCACGCCGTCCTTGGCCTGATCGAACAGTGTAGCCGGCGAGCCACCCAGCTGCATGGCCGGATAAAGCTCGAACTTGAGCCGGCCGCCGGACTGTTCCTCGAGGGCCTTGGCCCAGGGTTCGATAGCCTTGGCCGGAATGGTGGCCTGGGCGGGCAGCATCTGGTGGATGCGCATGGTAAGTTCCTGCCCGACGGCGACGCCGCAGAGCATGGTGGCTGCAGCCAGACCGGCCAGCAGGGTCTTGATCCCAGTCATTTTTCTCTCTCCCAGTTATGCGCGCAGGGCGCGATTTGCAATTGGTCTTCGAGTACACGACCGGCGCCACCTCCCCGTGGCGCGGCCGGATGGCGTTAAAACAGCAGCCGCACCAGATAGAGTGTGATGGCTGGAAAGGCGGCCAGAATGGCGGTGCGGATCAGATCGCTCGCCACAAAGGGCAGCACGCCGCGATAGGTCTGGCTCAATGGTGTGGATTTCGACATTGAGTTGATGACGAACAGGTTCATCCCCACCGGCGGCGTAATCAACCCCACCTCCACCACGATCAGGATCAGTACACCGAACCAGATCGCGAACTCTTCGGGCGGCAGGCCGAAATCGAGCGCCGACATCATCGGGAAGACGATGGGCACGGTCAGCAGGATCATCGACAGCGAATCCATGACGCAGCCCAGCAGCAGGTAGAGGCAGAGGATCGCCACCAGAACGATCCAGGGGTTGAAGCCCTGTGCGATGACCCATTCGGCCGAGACCTGCGGCAGCTGCGACAGGGCGAGGAAATTATTGAGCGCGCCGGCGCCCAGCACGATCAGGAAGATCATGGCAGTCGAGGACGCGGTCTGCAGGATCGCCTCACCCAGATTCTTGCGGGTTAGACTGCGATTGAGCAGCGAGATGATCGCCGTACCGGCAGCGCCGATGGCAGCGGCCTCTGTGGGCGTGAAGATGCCGCCATAGATGCCGCCGATCACCACGATAAAGACGATCAGCACCGGCCACACTGCGCCCAGCGACTTGAACCGCTCCCGATAGGGCACCCGTGCCGCGGTGCCGGCCTCGGTGGGCTTGAGGCGAACATAGATGGCGATGGTGATCATATAGCCGGCCGCTGCCAGCAGGCCGGGAATAAAGGCCGCCATGAAAAGCTTGGAGATATTCTGCTCGGTCAGGATGGCGTAGATCACCAGAATGATCGAGGGCGGGATCAGAATGCCCAGCGTGCCGCCGGCGGCCAGCGTGCCGGTGGCCAATGCGCCCGAATAGCCATATTTGCGCAGTTCGGGCAAGGCGACCTGGCCCATGGTGGCGGCGGTGG
>JAHJOS010000677.1 GCA_018820005.1 Alphaproteobacteria bacterium
CGAGCATCGAGACGCCCGTTTCGACCACGCGCGGCTTGGTAATGCCGCCCACATTCAAGCCAGCCAGTTCCTTGGCGATAGCTTCAGGCATCTGTGTGGCATTGCGACGCCCCACATCGATAACGGCGGCATCGGTGAAGTTCATGGACACGTCCACCGCGCTGTCGCAACCCGCAAAGCGTGACCGGTACCGGTTGGCGTCGCCCGTGCGCTTGCTCGAGCCCTGACCCACGAAGATGATTTCTTTGAGGATGTAGTCAAAGCTCTGGTAGTCCTTGAGCTGCGACGCGGCCTTCTGGTCCAGTTCAAGATCGGAAATCTGAACCTGCGGCATGATCGCCATCTCGGTCACGCCATTCCAGGCGATCGCGGCGCGCAGACGATCCTTGAGCGTATCCATGTTGATGCCGCCCTGCTGCAGCATCTGACGCAGGCGGTCCTCGCTCACATTGATATTGCGGGCAATTTGCAGGAACGCATCATCGACCTGGGAATTGGAAACCGTCACACCGAGGCGCTTGGCCTCCGACATCTGCACGGCCTCGTCGATCAACTGCTCGGTGGCGCCTTTGCTGCCGCCGCGATTGCCTTCAAGCGCGAACAGTTTGACGCGCTGCGAGATCTGCACATCGGTGATCGGCGTGCCGTTGACGGTCACGCGCACGGTTTGCGCAAAACTCGGTATGGCAGCGGCCACGGTCAGGAGTACACCGACGATAAGGGTACCTGCCACACGACCCAACAAACCGTTTGCCATCATTGTCTTCCGCCTTCAATTCCGCTGATTGCTGTCATGCGGCTGTAATTGCATCGTGTCAATTGCCCACACAATGCGGCCAAAATCGGGTTCTGATTATTGTCCGGCCGTGAACGCGCGACTGTAGCCGAGGTTCAGGCCGGCAGGGGCCTTGATTGCAAAGGTTGCTGTGATCGTCGTGTCATCAACCGCTGCGTTCGACCGTGTCGCATTGGCGCCCAGCATCAGATAGCCATCGTCGTACTTCACGCCAAGGCCGCCTTTGGTCCAGCTGTTATTGAGCAGGTCCCAATAGCTGAACGCAGAAACGGTCCAATACTCCGCCACCGGAACGCCTGCATCGGCATAAATCTCGTGCTGATCGCTGAGCACGCCAGCGGCCTGATTGGCCGCGATGAAGTTGTAGCTGACGCCGGCCGAATAGCCATCTTGTGAGTAGCTGGCGCCAGCACCGGAGCGCGTCAGTTTGGCCGTGCTGGTATCCACCTGCAGCTTCCCGCCGACAGTCAGGCCAGGCTTGAACGTGCCATAGGCGCCCAACACGGCGTAGGATGCGCCGCGGTCCAGCCCAGATCCGACGCCCATTCGCGTCGGGTCGGACAGCGAGAAGGCGTTGACACCAGCAAGTTGAAAAGACTGCCCCGCGACGATCTCGAAATAGCTGTCGTCTGCGAAGCTGACCTGGTACCGGCCGCCTATATTGGCACGCAGCCCGGTTTCCTGCCTGTCGGTCCCCGAGAACCGGTTATAGCTGAACAGATTGGTATCGTCGAAGACGAAGCTCTGTGCATTGTCATTGGTTATGCCAACGGCACTCCTGTCGGACCCGCGATAGACCAACTGGGCGATCGGCTCGATCAGATGCACCGTATCGCCGTCGCTAGCGGCCATCGGAAAGCGGACATCCATGGCGGCAATTGGCGTGGCGCTCCACAGCGTGGTTGCCCCGGGCAGCGCTGCGCTGGTGCCGTCGTAATAGGCGACATCAGCGCGTCCGCCGAGATAGGGCGTCGCGACAAAGCCGCCGGCGCCGATATACTGGTTTTGCCAACCGGCCTGGAAGGTCGCGTGTTGCTTCATGCCCGCGTAGCCAAAGGTATAGGGCACCTTGCCGCCGGTGCCATTGGTCAGCGTGGGGCCGATTGCATCGGTGTCGCGCTGCACGCCCAGCAGGCGCGCACTGATTTCGATCCGTCCCATGCCGGGCGCAAGATCGCTTATCCTTTCAAAGCGCAGGGCTGGCAGGGTCCGCCCCTGCTGGGCCTGTGACGCTGCAGTGACATCGCCTAGCTGGTTGAACTGCTGGATTCGCGCATCGATGAAATCGTCTTTGGTGACGCGCGTCGCGAACACCTCATTTGTCGAGGACTTGGCGTCTGTGCGGGTGTAGTCCGGCAGATAGGCTGCGTCGGTAAAGGCGGTATAGCTCCAGCCAACTGTCCAGTCCTCAATGGGCTTGAAAGTACCACTGGTCTGAATGGCTCCACGCCAGTCGCGCTTTGCATCCGCGAATGTGAAGGCGCTCTGGTCGCGCTGGTAAAGGCCGGACGTCTTGACGTTGAACGAGCCCTTCTCAAACCGCTGCACCCATTCAGCACCCACCAAAAGACCCTGACGGCTCATTACCGTTGGCGTCAGGATAATATCGGTCCACTTGCTCGAGTACACCAATGACGAAAACGCAAGGGTATGGCCGGTCTTTTCGGTGTAGGAATAGGTCGGTTTGGGAATCCTGTTCAGCGTTTCGTTGCTGGTGTCCGGCAACCACAGGAATGGCAGCCAAGCCACTGGAACGCCAAGCAGTTCAAGCGTTGGTTGCTCAAGCGTCAGAGAGTTGTCGACTGAATTCGAGATGACCCGCTTGGCGTGCATCGACCAGCCAATGCGCCGTCCCTTGGCGTCGATGCACTCTCCACATGGGGCATATGACGCGTTGTTCAAAAGGGTCTGCAAGGCCGCGTCATAGTCTGTGCTGTCGGCAGTGATACGCGCGCCATCATAGGTCGTGATGGTCATGGCCTCCAGAAAGGCCTGCTTCATGCCACCGGTGAGCTTGAGGTCCGA
>JAHJOS010000678.1 GCA_018820005.1 Alphaproteobacteria bacterium
ATCGAGACATAATAGACAAAGCCCGAGCTGTTCTTGAGCACCGCCGGCAGGCGATTGTCGTCGGTGGTGGGCGTGGTGAGCCGGATGAAGTTGAGCCCGGCTGCCATGGCCGGCAGGCACAGTTCTTCATCTTCCTCGGGCGGCAGGTCCACAATGATCAGCCCGTCGACACCGGCGGCCTTGGCCGCGGCCACAAACGCGTCCACGCCAAAGATATAGACCGGATTGTAATAGCCCATCAGCACGATAGGCGTGGTCTCGTCCTTGCGGCGGAAGTCCTCGACCATGCCGAGCACGCCGCGCAGCGTCTGGCCCGAAGCCAGTGCCCGCTGCCCGCCCAGCTGGATGGCGACGCCATCGGCCATCGGATCGGAAAACGGCATGCCGAATTCAATGATGTCGGAACCCGCCTGGGGCAGGGCCTCCATGATCGCCTGGCTGGTCGCCAGATCGGGGTCGCCGGCCATGATATAGGTGACGAGCGCCGGGCGGCCTTCGGCCTTGAGGGCGGCAAATGTCGCGTCGATACGTGTGGTCATGACTACAGCAGTCCCAGATATTTGCCGACGCTCTCGACGTCCTTGTCGCCGCGCCCGGACAGGCACAGCACGATCGATTGGTCCGGGCTCATGGTTGGCGCCACCTTCATCAGCTGCGCCAGCCCATGGGCCGATTCCAGCGCCGGAATGATACCCTCGAGCCGCGTGCACAGCTGGAACGCCTCGAGCGCCTCATTATCGGTAATGGGCGCATAGGTGACGCGCTTGCTGTCGTGCAGGAACGCATGTTCCGGCCCCACGCCGGGGTAATCCAGGCCTGCCGAGATGGAGTGGCCTTCCAAGATCTGCCCGTCCTTGTCCTGCAGCAGATAGGTGCGATTGCCATGCAGCACGCCGGGGCGCCCGCCGGTCATGCTGGCGGCATGGCCATTCTCGATTTCGACGCCATGGCCACCGGCTTCGGCGCCATAGAGCTTGACCTCGCGATCATCCAAAAAGGCATGAAACGCGCCGATGGCATTGCTGCCGCCGCCCACGCAGGCCACCACCGCATCGGGCAGCTTGCCTTCGGCCTGGGCGAACTGTTCCTTGATCTCGGTGCCGATCACGCTCTGGAAATCGCGCACCATCTCGGGATAGGGATGGGGACCCGCTGCGGTGCCGATCAGATAATAGGTGCTGTCCACATTGGTCACCCAATCGCGCAGCGCCTCGTTCATGGCATCCTTGAGCGTCCCGGCGCCGGCTGTGACCGGGCGCACTTCGGCGCCCAGCATCTTCATGCGCAGCACATTGGGCATCTGCCGTTCGACGTCCGTGGCGCCCATGAAGATCACGCAGGGCAATTCGAATTTGGCGCAGACCGTGGCGGTCGCCACGCCATGCTGGCCGGCCCCCGTTTCGGCGATCACCCGCGTCTTGCCCATGCGCTTGGCGAGCAGGATCTGGCCCAGGCAATTGTTGATCTTGTGGCTGCCGGTATGGTTGAGCTCTTCGCGCTTGAACCAGACCTTGGCGCCGCCCAGGTGCCGCGTCAGTCGCTCGGCGAAATACAGCGGGCTTGGTCTGCCGGCATAATGGGTCGACAGATCCCCCAGTTCGGCCTTGAAGGCCGGATCGATCTGCGCCGCACGATAATGGGCCTCGAGGTCCAAGATCAGCGGCATCAACGTCTCGGCGACAAAGCGCCCCCCGAAAATACCGAAACGACCGTCGTCGTCCGGGCCATTGCGCAGCGAATTGATGCCGGTGGTGTCCACGTCTGCCTCAAAAAATGCTTCGGCTCCTGCGTCTCCAGCCCCCTTGTGGGACGGGATGGCGCGCAGCGCCAAGGATGGGGGTAGGCCAGTCAGTCCGGGTTGTCGGGACGAACCCATCCCGGCCATTGCGGCCATCCTCCCCGCTGGGGGAGGGGCAAGAAATTCTTATACGGCTGCGCGGGCGTTTCGGATGAATGCCTCGATCAACCGCTTGTCCTTGACGCCCGGCGCGCTCTCGACGCCCGACGACACATCCAGCCCGAAGGGGTGTAGCATCTTGATGGCGTCGGCAACGGTCTGCGGCGTCAGGCCACCCGAAAGCATGAAGGGAATGGACGGGTCAAGCGCCTTGAGCAGGCTCCAGTCAAAGGTATCGCCCAATCCGCCCGGCCGGTCTGCCCCCTTGGGGGGCTTGGCATCGACCAGAATGCGGTCCGCCACGTCCACAAAGGCCGCCAGATGGGCAACGTCTTCGGCCGTGCCGATGGGCATGGCCTTCATGATCTCGACACCGGCCTCGGCGCGGATGGCCTCGACGCGATGGGGTGTCTCGGGACCGTGGAGCTGGATCCAGTCCGGCCCCAGCGCAGCAAATTCAGCCACTGTGGAGTTGTCCGGATTGACCAGCACCACGCAGGTCTCCACCCGTCCCCGGGCTTCCGAGATGAGCGTGGCGATCTCTTCGATCGAGGCATGCCGGGGCGAACGCGGGAAATGCATGAAGCCCACCATGTCAGCACCGGCCGCGATGGTGGCGTCCAGGATTTCGGGGGTCTTGATGCCGCAGATCTTGATGATAAGGGGGTCGGCCATAGGGGTGCTCAGCGCAGCTCCAGCAGATCGTCGACGTCGGATTTTGGGGTGCTCTGGCGCTGCGTCTTGCGCAGCCCCTTGAGCTCTTCATTGAGCAGATGGGCTTCGCGTCGCCAGTGCTTTTCGCGTTGGCGATGATGGCCCTGGGTAAACCAGGTGGCGATGCCGCCCAGCAGCACGCCCACCAGCAGCGCCACATAGAGCACCACGAACAGGGGTACCCCGAAGCCGGGCAGGCTGGCGGTATCCACACCGGTAAAGGGATTGAAATTGACCACCACCAGATGGGTGTTGGCCAAGGCGATAAGGATCAGCCCCAGGCACAAAGGAACCAGAACAATCCAGCCGACGATTTTATTGACCATGCCTATGGTG
>JAHJOS010000679.1 GCA_018820005.1 Alphaproteobacteria bacterium
ACGAGGCGGCAACTATCGAAGAGGCGGGGCAGATACTTCGTGGCCTGGGTATCACCCATGTCCAGGTGCCGGACTACTTCATTCCACCGCTCTACGCCACAAAGCTAGGCGATTTGCTGACCGACGGACGCCAGGCCACCCTAATTCACGACGACCGGGGCTACCAAATCTACAGCCTGCACGCACCGGAACGGAACGCAACCATGCAGGTGGCTGGCTCCTCGCCAAGCTTTGCACCGTGGACCCGTTCGCAATCGAGTTCCCTACCGGGCCTTCGACGCTTTGCCAGCCTGGATACGGAGGGGGCTCAATACGAAGTGGGTGCGCAGTCGGTCGGTGCCAGTCCGTTCGGTCTATTCAACCGAGATTTCGTAACGCGGCTTCAATCATCCGAAGTAGACCGTAGGGCATTGCCGGATGATCGGGTGGTCAAAGCGTCGATCACCTTGTCAGGCGTGGGCTTCGTTCAGATATGGGCTGTCTTCGATGGAGCCCCGTCGGTCAGATTGGCCGAACTTGTCCTTGCTCCAGGCGTCGAGAAGACATTGCAGCGGCTGGTGACGCTGCCTGAAAATACCCAAAAGATGTCCTTCGCAATAGACCACCCCGGAAATTCCGCGGTTACGCTAGCAGGTGCAACGCTGTCTCGCCCGTAGCTGGACATTTGGCTAATTCAGCAAAGCGTCAATGGCCCAGGCTGCATTCTGTAGTTCCCATGGGGAAGAGACTCGCACATAGCGCCGTGCGACGTCGGTGTTTGGTCGGGCCATGTATCCGGCTCGCTGAAGCTCGTAGCCGACGAAGGGGTAGACCTTGCCTTCGGTTACGAGTCGGGCCGCCGAAGCGATCAGCGCCTGGGCAGTTGTGCGCGGCAGATTGGGTGACGCAGCTATCATCGACATCGTGTCGATGGACCGGAATGAGATCCAGGCCCGGCCATGATCGCCAGGATAGTTTGGCGTGTTGATGGAATAACCCATGTCTTCGGTCCAGCCATCATAGGCGCGTCCCCACCAGTAATCCCAGACACCTGAGAGCGGAAGCGTGCCGTCAGGAGCAATACGTCGCAGAAAATGGTTGATGATCGCCATAGCGGTGGTTGTGCTGCTTGGCTCGCCAGTTCTGAGCAGCGAATACGCCCACTCGTTCTGGTGGTTGAAAGGAACATTGAGGCCGTCAAAATAGAAGGCGCTCCCCTTGGGCCAAGCCAGGAATGGTTGTCCGGGCGGTAACCACCAGGCCGGCTGCCCATCGGTTCGAAGCTGGTCTATGTGCCCGTCTAGCGTTCTGACCGCCTCAGTCAGGGTAGGTAATGACGCAATTGGACGGGGGCTCACCAGTTCTCGCTGATACCGCTCCAGGAGCAGGAGCAATCGTGAAGTCTGGACCGCGAAAAGCTGCAGCGAGCGGTCTACGCTGAACGCCCTGGTCTTGAACCGCCCTGCGAGCCATTGCTGGTCCAGAAGGGTTACTTCCATATCGAGTCTGGACCGCACTTCTGCCAGCAGTGGGCCAAAGGAATTCCACTGCTCAGGGCGTTGTGCAGATAGGCCGAGTAAGTCCAGAAAGCCGTTGAGATAGTAGATCTGTGACCAAGGGATGCGGCCCTCTACATTGTCGATGCCGTATTCCAGCGTGCCGTCGTTGAGCCGTTCGATATCGAAGCGCAGCATTGCCGCGAACTCGGCCGGCTCGCGCGCATGGGAAATGGTCACTTTTCCGTTTTCAATCCGCAGATCGTATGGGACGTCTGGTCCGAGGATGGGCAGGACGACCCCTTCGGGGCCCTGTAGGGAGAACGGGGCACTCTGGCCCCGCGCTTCCTTCTGCACACACAGGACGACTGGTCCTTGGGGTGTCGCTACGCTTTCGACGGCACGGCTGCAGTTGTCCAGTCGTCCTTCAGCCAAAATGCCATCGGCGCGCAGCACTGCGTTCAGCGTGCCGCCGACAATGTGTAATTCGTCCTTGATGGAAAACAGGCGGATTTGCGGTATCATTTCGTAGGTGCCGCCCGCCGGATCCTCCAGGCTGGGCAGAGGGGTGGGCTGGCCGACCATCTCGAATCCGTCGCTGGCCCGCCTCGCCCTGAGCAGGTAATTGGTCCGTGACGGATTGTCGTAGTAGACGACATAGAGGTCACCCCCATGCACGGTGGCAGCGCGGAATTCGGCCGGGCTGTCGAGCCCGAGGCCAACAGGCAGCGCAGTCTGGTCATCGCCAATCGGCTGGATAAAAAGTCTGTTGAACGGAACCGATCTGAATATCTGCACACCACCCGCCTTATCATTCAATGAAGCGAGCACCAGGTGTTCCGCCGTCAGGCGGGCTCTGCCCAGAGGCAGTCTCCCTTGCTCAAGCGAAAAACTATCGGGTGTGATTGATGATGCAAGCGGCGCCGCCGCGGGTGGCTTGGGTGTCCTGCGCGATACACTGCAGGCCACGGCCTGGTGCCACTGGATCGCACCGCCTTCGCTGACGGGCCCACATGGGCTGGTCATTGCCTGGTCAGCCACAATGGTCGCCAATCTCGACCCGCCCAACTCAGTATCTCGAAGCGCAATAAGCAGGCCCTGTTGCAGATACTCCAGGGCCACATCCGGCAAAGTTGAGCTAGGGCCGGCTGCGTACTTGAGGTCCACCGCCGTCAAAATCTCCTGCGCCGTCGTTTGAAGGTCAGACTGGGGCTCATATTTGGCCAACCGCAACAGCACAGCTGCCGTCGCGGTAAGTATGGCCTCTTCTTCGAAACGCCGAGGACCGGCCAGCCCCAATTGCTGCTGACCCTGCGTCCCAATGCGGGCCAGAAAGTAAGGCAGGGTGGAAAGCAGGCGACTTCCTGGGGCAGCAGGATCGTTTTCCATCCAATCCAACAAGCCCACCGCCAGCATGATCTGATCGAGCAATTCCATCAGGTCGGCAGGAGCGGCGTGCAGGCTCTCTAGCGCAGCCATTGCGTGCTCCCCAACCAATTGGCGTTGATCGGGCAGTTCCCGCCACAATCCATGGCGTACCCTTTGAACCTCGGCGCTGAGGAGCAATCCCAAGCTTTGGTAATCTGCAGCAGAATTGCGAACGGGCAAGAATGCCGATTCAAATAACGAGCTCTCAGTCGGCACTATGTCATTGTTTGTGCTTTGCTCAGATCCAGAGAACAGAATTGTGCATGAAACAATCACCAGCAACATCGAGGGTATTTTCGCAAGGGCCATGGTTATCGATCACGTTAGGTCTATGCGACATGGTCGCAGAAAAATGATATCGGATCCGCGTATTCACCAGGGAAACGAACGACCGATCAGCGAATTAACTGCGCTTATAAATGGCAGCGTCTATCTATTCTACCCCGCTCACTTTACC
>JAHJOS010000680.1 GCA_018820005.1 Alphaproteobacteria bacterium
GCGGCCTTCCAGGGCTTGGGCCCCAGCGCCCGCAGCACGGTGGCCGTGTGCGAGGTACCCGCGCCCATCGGCATGTCATAGGGCTGCAAGATGACACAACCCTGTTCCGCCCAGAATTGCTGCAGCGTCAGGATCAGACCCTGGAACGAATTCTTGGGGTCCATGTACGATGGGCGGTTGGTCATTTGGCAGTCCCTGCTAACTGGCACAAACCTCTAGTTTGCGCGCCCGGCAGGGTCAACGGCGTTTGTCGTCCTCGCCGGGGCGAAACGTGCCATCGCTGTCACGCTTGAGGTCAATGACGCCGGGCTGCTCGCGTTCGCGCAGGTCGCGCTCCCGACGCAGGCGGCGGGCTTCCTGCTCATCGGCGTTGAACTTGCCGGTCCAGTCGCGCCAGATGCGGCGGACACCCAGATAGACCATCAAGCCCAGGACGACGAATATAACGACACGAAGCAGAAGAGCAGTCATCGCCTAGAGCCCCAATCGCGCCCATATGGCGCGGTCCTCAATTGTTGCAGCCAGATCGGCGCTCAGGCCGGCGCTCATGCCGATGCGCGGCAGGCTCAACCAGCCCCGCTTGGGCTCGATCAGCTTGAGCCTGATATCGGGGCCATAGCGGGTCGTCAGCGTCTCGTGCAGGTCGCCGATGGCATCGACCAGGCCCAGTTCGAGGCCGCGCAGCCCGGTCCACCACTGGCCGGTGAAAAGGACGTCGTCGTCTGCCTTGAGGCGCCCTGCCCGGCCGGCCTTGACGTGATCGATGAACACCTGGTGGATGTCGGCTTCAAACGCGGTGATGCGGGCCACGTCTTCGGCCTTTTCCGGCAGGAAGGGATCGAGCGTGGATTTGCTGTTGCCCGCAGTGTGCACGCGCCGCTCGACGCCGAGCTTTGCCAGCGCATCGACAAAGCCGAAGCCGGCCATGATGACGCCGATCGAGCCCACGATGGAGGAGGGATCGGCAATGATCTCGTCGCCGGCAACGGCAATGAAATAGCCGCCGGAGGCCGCAGCGTCCTCAACGAAGACCAACACGGGCTTGTGGTACAGATTGGCCAGGTCACGGATGCGCTTAGAAATCAGCCGGCTTTGCACCGGCGAGCCGCCAGGCGAATTAATCACGATAGCGACGGCGGGCGCCGATTTGATGGAAAAAGCGCGCTTGAGCAGGGGTTCGACTGTCGCAATATTGAGCCTGCCCTGGCGCTGCTCGGCCGCGATGACCCCCTGAAGCCGCACGACGGGGACAGTGGTTCGCCCGCGGCCCGTCAGGCGCTGCAGCCAGTTTCGTGTCGGCCCTGCCGGATCATTCATGCTTGGTCCTCGCTCGCCTCTGGCCCAGACTTAGGATGCCGCGCTGGGGATTACCAGACGAGGCGGTCAGACCCGCGGAAAATTGCGTCGAATTCAGGCGCAAAAGCGCGGCCCTCGGGTTCATGCAGCGCGCGGCTGGCCAGCAGGCAGAGCGGCGCTCGCGACCCCTTGATACCGCGCACCAGCACGCGGCTGGTCGGTTCGCCCGGCCGGGGCGACAGCGGCAGCACCGAGATATTGCCGAAGCGGCGCGCAAAGCCGGCGAGTACCGGCACAAGGCTGGTTGCGGGATAGACGAAGATGACTTCGCCGCCCGGCACGGCGCATCCGGCCGCCGTCTTGATCCAGAGATCGAGTGCCTCGGCATCCATATGGCGTGATCCGGCGCGGCCGGGATCATCGGCAAGCGTGCCCGCGCCGTCGGTGAAAAATGGCGGATTGGCAATGACGGCGTCAAAGGCGTTGTCGGCAAGGCCTGCTGCACGGCGCTCGGCGCCCTTGCCCGCCACGTCAGTGGCGAAGCAGCGGACGCGTCCAGTCAGCCCGTTTTCAGCGATATTGGCCTGGGCCAGCGCCAGCATCTCGACATTTTGATCGACAAGGGTGGCCGACATATCGGGCAGATGCGTCAGCGCAACCAGGCCTGCGGTGCCAACGCCGCAGCCCATGTCGAGCAGGCATTTGCGCCCAGCCGACACGGCGGCGCCCAGCAGCACACTATCGAGCCCGGCGCGAAATCCGTTGCGGGGCTGCGACACTGTGAGCGCGCCACCTAAAAAGGCATCGCGTGTTACCGATTGGTGTTTTACAAAGGCAGAAGGCTGGTCTAGGGACATCGCACCCGAAAAGGTCGGTTTTGCGCGAGCTTACAAGCGCAAATGTGGCAGACTCAACCAAATACGCCGGAAACGGCACGCGGGGACGAAAACAGGTGTCAGTGCTGACGCAGATCAAAGAGGCGCCGGTCGCCACGCCGATAGATCGGCTGCTGGCGACCACCCAGGCCGATATGGCCGAGGTAAATGCGCTCATTCTCAGTCGCGCCAACTCGCATGTCGAGATGGTGCCAGAACTGGCGCGCTATCTTATCGATAGCGGCGGCAAGCGCCTGCGCCCCATGTTGACCATTGCGGCAGCGCAGCTGTTCGGCAAAGGCACGGGCATCGCGATCAATTTCGCCGCTGCTGTCGAATTCATGCACAACGCCACCCTGCTGCACGACGATGTTGTGGACGAGAGCGACATGCGCCGCGGCAAACCCGCGGCCCGGATGGTTTGGGGCAACAAGGCCTCCATTCTGGTTGGCGATTTTCTGCTCGGTCAGGCCTTCATGATGATGGTGGAAACCCGCGACATCGATTCGCTGGGCGTGCTTTCGGCGGCCTCGGCCGTCATGGCCGAGGGCGAAGTGTTCCAACTTGCCAAGACGGGAGACCTGACCACGACCCCGGCGGACTATGCCGAAGTGATCCGTGCCAAGACCGCCGTACTGTTTCAGGCGGCATGCGAAGTGGGTGCCATGGCCGGCGGCGCCGATGCCGCTGGCCGAGCGGCGCTGGCCACATATGGCCTTGAACTGGGCAATGGCTTCCAGCTGGTTGACGATGCGCTCGACTATGGCGGCCAGGCCGGCACCCTGGGCAAGAATACCGGCGACGATTTGCGCGAAGGCAAGATGACGCTGCCCGTGATCCTGGCGCTGACCGACGGTTCGGAAGCCGAGCGGGCCACCATCGCAGCAGCCCTGGGTGACCCGGATGCGACGCAGGATCAGGTGACCGCCGTTGTCGCCATCATGGAACGTCACAATACCTTGGCGCGCACCCTCGAACAGGCGCATGACCACGCCCGTGCCGCGCAGCGTGCCCTTGAGGCGCTGCCGGCGTCCGAGATGCGTACATTGCTCTCTGACGTCGTCGAGTTCAGCGTATTGCGGGCCTACTAGCCGCCCGGGGTGATGAGCGGCGCCGCCGTCACCCAGTGGTCGGGATTGGCTGCCCGCATCATCTGCGCCGCCTGGTGCGCCTGGCCGCTCGATCCAAACAAGCCAAAAACCGTTGCACCAGAGCCCGACATGCGCGCGAGAACGCAGCCTGGCGCCTGGGCGAGATGATCCACGATTTCGCCGATCACCGGGACAAGCTTGACGGCCGGTGGCTGCAGATCATTGCGGGTTTCGGCCAGCCAGATGCCCAGTTGAGCCGGTCGCGTCAGCGGCGACGGGATCGCCGGAAGCGGGTAATTGTCATGGGCACGCAGGCGCCGGAAAACATCGGCGGTGGCCAGCGGCACCATGGGATTGACCAGCACGATGTGGAGCGCCGGAAACTCGGGCAACACCTCAAGCAGCTCCCCTACCCCACGCGCCAAAAGCGGCGCCGAGATCAGGCAGGCCGGCACGTCTGCGCCCAGTTGCGCGGCCATATCGGAGAGCTCTGACAGGGGGATAGACTGTTCGGAAAGGCCGACCATCAGGCGCAGCGCGGCTGCGGCATCGGCCGAACCGCCGCCAATGCCGGCGGCGACCGGCAGGTTCTTGGTCAGGCGCATGGCCAGGCCCGTCGCAACTGCATTGGGCCAGCGCGCCCGGAATGCGGCGACGGCGCGCGAGACCAGATTGACCTCGCCTACACCGAGCCCCTTGGCAAAGGGCCCCACAATGGTCAGCGAGTCCGTCTCGGCCGGCATGGCTTCGAGTTCGTCGGCCACGTCGGCGAATACCACCAGGCTTTCAAGGTCGTGATAGCCATCCTCCCGGCGCCGCGTGACATGCAGCGCCAGGTTGATCTTGGCCGGGGCAATCTGGAGAATGGGCTGCACCAGTCTTTTCTGACTAATTGGTCGCGTTCTCCGCCGTCAGGCCCCCGGCCAGCTTGAGGGCAACACGTTCCTTGACCGCGCCGGTTTCGTCCATCGCACCAGCAATGCGCCACTGGAACTTGGCCTCAAGCCGACGACCGACCTTCCAGTAAGCGTCGCCAAGGTGGTCATTGAGTTCGGGATCATTGGGCCGCAGCAGCACGGCGCGTTCGAGCGTGGATACAGCTTCCTCGATGCGACCGAGCTTGTAGTAAGCCCAGCCCAGAGAATCGACGACATAGCCATCCTGAGGCTGCGCCTCGACAGCCGTCGTGATCATCTTGAGCGCCCGGTCCAGGTTCAAGTCCTTGTCGATCCAGCTATAGCCAAGATAGTTCAACACGGCCGGCTGGTCGGGGTTGAGCTCGAGCGCCTTGAGGAAGTCGGCTTCGGCCTTGGGCCATTGCTTGGCGCGCTCATAGGAAATGCCGCGCACGTAGTAGAACCGCCAGTCAGCAGGCTTGTCGCCACCGGTCAGCTCAAGTGCCTTGGTATAGGTGGCTGCGGCATCCTCATAGTGTTCGCCATAGCGCTGCATGTCACCCAGTACGGAGATGGCCTCAAGGTCATCGGGCCGGGTGGCGACGATATTGCCCAGGCGGCGCAGGGCTTCTTCCTGATCACCCATTGCATTGAGATTTTGCGCAATGTGCACAACCGCACTCGATTTCATCGGCGAGGTTGCGGGGACGCCATCATAGATCTTGTTAGCGGCCTCGTGCTGGCCAGACGCATCAAGCTGTTCCCCCAGCGCAATGGCAATCACGTCGGCAGACGGATCGAGATAAAGACCGAGGCGCAGGAACACCAGCGACAGGTCGGGGTTGCCGTCGCGCGACAGGGCCACACCAATGCCGTGGAACATTTCGGCCGCGCCGATCTGCACATTTGAGGCGAAGATTCCGGGGCGCTGCCCGGCGTCGATCTGGTCGCGCACCATGGAAACGATGGGGTGACTGAGCCCGTTTTCCTCGAACTGCGCGATAGCGGCCTTGGCTTCGTCCATCTGGCCGGCATTGGCCAGCATGCGGGCATAGACTTCGACAATGCGCGCCACATAGGGCTCGGCATCAAAGGCCTTGCCGGCCAGTTCAAGTGCCTGATCTGTATCGCCAGCGGCTTCGGCCATCAGGGCGCGGTGAAAGACCAGGAAATCGTCGAGCCCGGTTTCCCCAAGCTTGTCGAGCATGGCATCGGCCTCAGGCTTGCGGTCGGCCCCGACCAGCGCCCAGGCGCGCAGGATGCTGGCGGTGACACCGGTGAAGCTCTCCTGCCCGATTGCGGCGAGCTTGCTGTCTGCAGCATCATAGCGGCGTTCCTTGAAGGCCTCGGTGGCCACGACCAGCTCGGCCAGCTCATTGTGGGAGTCCAGATCAAGCAGATGCTTGGCTGTCGAGGCGGCCTGGCCAAACTGTCCATCGGCGGCAAAGGCGATAAACGCGCGCTCCACCAGAATGGGGTTGTTCCAGTCCGATTGGGCAGCCTGGTAGAAATAGCGGGCTGCTTCGTCGGTGCGCAGGTCCTGCAGCGCCTGACGTCCGGCCATGTAGGAGCCTGTCGCGCTCGATTTGAACAGCGCCAGCATCCCAAGACCGGTGCCACCGTCAGCTTGCGCGGTCTGCACTGGTTGGGCCGACTGTGCAGTCTGGATGGCCACCGAGGTCAGCAGGATGGCCATCAGCGCCGGACGCGCAATACGGTTCAGAAGCGATGTCACGAGTTTGAATTCTCCCTTGGCCCTGGCGGGCCCTTCTCAACTGCCAGATTGTCCGTTTTGAGACTGCGCCGCAAGGCCGCGCCACATAGAGTGATCGCGCCAGCAGGCTACATGGCGCTGTAATTTGGACCACTGCCGCCTTCGGGCGGCACCCAGGTGATGTTCTGGGCAGGGTCCTGGATGTCGCAGGTCTTGCAATGCACGCAATTGGCGGCGTGAATGCGGAAAACCGGAGCGCCCCCTTCCTGGGCCATCTCGTAGACGCCAGCAGGACAATACAGCGGCGCAGGTTCGCCAAAGACCGGCAGATTGTCGCGTACCGGTACGGCCGGGTCGGCCAGCTTGAGATGGACCGGCTGGTCCTCGTCATGGGACAGATTGGACAGATAGACCGATGCGGCGCGGTCAAAACTGAGCGTGCCATCAGGCCTGGCATAGGTTCGCCCAGTCACGTCTGCCTTGGGCTTGAGACCGACATGATCGGGGCCGGCATGGTGCAAGGTGCCCAGGAGCGAGCGGCCCAATAGCGCTGATGTCCAGAGCTCGACACCGGCGGCCAGCGCGCCCAGCACCGTGCCAAGACGAGACCACAACGGCTTGACGTTGCGTACGCCCTCAAGCTCGGCACCAATCCCGGTCTGCATCACGCGTGCACCCAAATCGGCGATCAGATCATGCTGACGTCCCGCCGCGATGGCGTCGGCCACCGCATCAGCAGCGCCAATACCCGAAAGGATAGCATTGTGAATGGCCTTGAGACGCGGCGCATTCATGAAGCCGGCCGCACAACCGATCAGCCCACCGCCGGCGAACGCGAGCGTGGGAATTGACTGCCAGCCACCGGCGGTTACGACGCGAGCGCCATAGCTGATGCGCTTGGCGCCTTGCAGCAGCGACGCAACAGATGGGTGTGCCTTGAAACGCTGGAACTCGCCAAAAGGCGATAGCGTGGGATCGGCATAGTCCAGATAGGTCACCAGACCGACATAGAGCTGGCGGTCGCCAGCGTGATAGACAAAGCCGCCGCCCGAGGTATCATTGTCGAGCGGAAAGCCCAGATAGTGATCGACCTTGCCCGGCTGGTGCCGATCAGCGGGAATTTCCCAGATTTCCTTGATGCCCAGACCATATTTCTGTGGCTCGCGGGCCAGATCGTGTTCGGCAATGATCTGCTTGGCCAGCGAGCCGCGCGCGCCCTCGGCAATCAGGGTGTATTTGGCCTCAAGCGCAATGCCCTCGGCAAAGCCGGGCTTGGGATTGCCATCGCGGTCGCGGCCAAGATCGCCCGTGATAATGCCGCGCACCGGCGCGCCCTGCCCACCCAGCACGTCGACTGCTGCGGTCATGGGGAAAATGTCGACGCCCAGCTCACTGGCCTGCTCGCCCAGCCAGCGCACCAGATTGCCCAGGCTGACGATCACGCCGCCTGGCGTCTTGAGCTGGGGCGGCATCAGCCAGCGCGGCAGGGCGAAATCGCCTTTGGCGGTCAGAAAATGATAGCTGTCGCGGGTAACGTCAGGCCCGACCGGGGCGCCCTTGAGGCGCCAGTCAGGTATCAGGGCGTCCAGGCCCCTGGGGTCCATCACGGCACCCGAGAGGATATGTCCGCCCAATTCGGCGGATTTTTCGACGATCGTCACGGCCAGGTGGGGGTGGCGCTGCTTGATGCGGATCGCGGCGGCAAGACCCGCCGGGCCAGCGCCGACAATGAGCACATCGGTGGAAAGGGTTTCGCGCGAACCGGCCTGTGCCATATAGATTGCCTCTATCCCCGGGACGCGGCTGGCCGCGCCAAACGGGCTGTGACATAACAGAGAACATGACTGAAGATCGACCGCTAAATCACGACGAAATGCTCGCCGTGCTCGATTGGTATCGGGCTGCGGGCGTCGATATTGCGGTTGGCGGAGAGCCGGTGGACCGCTTTGCGCAGCGCGCGCCTGCCCGCGTTGCGGTGCAGCCGGCTATGGCCGCGGCAGCGCCCCAGGCGAGCGGGGGCACGGCTGAACCATCGGTGATCGGCGGCGATCCGGCGGAAGCCCGCACACTGGCCGCGTCGGCGCACGATCTTGTCGCGCTTGAAGCGATCCTGAACAGCTATGACGGGTGTGGCCTCAAGCTCCGCGCCACTCAACTGGTGTTTGGCGATGGCAATGGGCAGGCCGATGTCATGCTGATCGGCGAGGCGCCGGGGGCCGAAGAGGACCAGCAGGGCAAGCCATTCGTGGGCAAATCCGGCCAGTTGCTGGATCGGATGCTGGCCGCGATCGGGCTCGACCGTACGCGCGTCTACATCGCCAATACCGTGCCCTGGCGGCCACCGGGCAATCGTACGCCCACGCCCGAGGAAATGGCGCTCTGCCTGCCGTTCCTGCATCGGCAGGTGGAACTGGTCGCACCCAAAGTCATCATGACGCTGGGTGGCCCGGCCATGCAGACGCTGTTCGACACTACCAGCGGCATTATCAAGATGCGCGGAAAATGGTCGACACTGCAGGTCGGTCGCCATCAGGTTGAGGCCATCCCGACGCTGCATCCGGCCTATCTGTTGCGCAATCCCGCCGCCAAGGAACAGGCGTGGCAGGATATGCTCGGTCTCAAGCTCAAGCTGGTCGAGCTCGGGCTGGCCTAGCGGCTGGGCATCTGCCGACACCAAAAAGATGCAGACTGCGGCCCAAATCGGTTGCACCAATCCCCGTCTGCCGCGCTAATGTCACCGTTGCGTGATTTGCAACGTTGTTCCCTATCAAAGCGCCGAAGGTGTCATGGCTTCCGTCATCAAGATCTATGCCCTTTTCCTCGGTTCAGCGCTGCTGATGTTCGGCGGCGGCCTGCAAGGCCTGCTGCTGTCGGTGCGTGGTGCCGAAGAGAATTTCTCGCTGCTCGCGCTTGGCCTGATCGGCACGGGCTGGTCCGTCGGTTTCGTTGCCGGATCGCTCACCGTGCCCCTGGTGGTGCGCAAGGTCGGCCACATCCGCGCCTTCTCGGTGATGGCGGCGATCGGGACGATCACCATCCTGCTCAACCTGATGTGGATCAACGATATCAGCTGGATCTTCCTGCGCGCCCTGTCGGGCTTCTGCTTTGCCGGCGCAGCGATGATCGTGGAGAGCTGGCTCAACGAGGTCGCCGAAAACAAGAGCCGCGGCACGATCTTTTCGATCTATGTCACCATCAACATGGCCGCCTCGACGCTGGGCCAGATCGCCATGTCGGTCACCGGTACGGCGGGCTATGTGCCCTTCGTGCTGGGCGCGATCAGCTTTATCTGCGCCATCCTGCCCACCGCGCTGACCTCGAGCCCGCAGCCCCGCCCGCTGTCGTCGGCCAAAATCGATATCGGCCTGCTCTATCGCACCTCGCCGGTGGCAGCCATCGCCGCCTTTTCGGTCGGCATGGCCAATGGTTCGTTCGGCACGCTGGCGCCGGTCTATGGTTATGAGCGTGGGCTGGACGCGGGTGGCATTGCGTTCCTCTTCTCGCTGGCTGCCATTCTGGGTGCCCTGGCGCAAATTCCGTTCGGGCGGCTTTCGGACCATATTGATCGCCGTCTGGTGCTGATTGGCCTGTCCGGCTTTGCCTCAGTGGTGGGCATTTTGACCGTGCTCATCAACCCCGAAGCCGGCTGGGTGATGTATGTGCTGTTTGCCGCCTATGGCTTTGCCGCCAACCCGATCTACGCAGTCGCGGTGGCCCATGCCAATGACTTTGCCAAGGAGGGCGAATTCGCCCGCATCGCCGGCGGCATGCTGGTCATCCTGGGCGTTGGCCTGGCTATTGGCCCGGCGGTGTCGTCGCTGATCATGAGCGCGTGGTCGCCGGTGGGCCTCTTCATCGTCACGGGGGCGTTTCACGGGGCGCTGGCCATCACGGCGTATCTGCGCATGCGCGTCCGCAAGGGCATCGATGCCGCTGATCGCGCACCGTTCCAGGCCATGGGCACTGATCGCCAGGTGACCATCGAATCGATCGAGCTTGATCCGCGCGCCGATTTTGATAGTGCGGAGATGGGGCGCGACGAAGAGCCCGTGCCTGACGAGCTGGCATCGGCCAAAGCCTAGGAGACTCCAATGTTCAAGACCGCCCGGTTCGAGGACCGCGCCTTCAAGCCATTGTCGATCGCGGTGATCGCCGTGTCCGACACGCGCGACCTCGAGACCGATACCGGCGGCGCGCTGCTCAAGTCGTTGCTGGAGGAAGACGGGCATCGTTGCGCTGCCCGCGTCGTGGTGCGCGACGATATCCAGCTCATCCGCCAGGCCGTGCAGGGCTTTGTCGCTGACCCAACGGTCGATGTGGTGCTGACCACCGGCGGCACCGGCTTTTCCGGCCGCGACGTGACACCCGAGGCGGTCGAGCCGCTGTTCGACAAGCGCATGGAAGGCTTTTCCGTGCTGTTCCACCAGTATTCGGCCACCACGGTGGGCACCAGTTCGCTGCAATCGCGCGCTACGGCCGGGCTGATCGGCACGACGTTCGTCTTCTGCCTGCCCGGGTCACGCGGCGCCTGCCGCGACGCCTGGGAGGGCATTCTGACCCACCAGCTCGACTATCGGCACAAGCCCTGCAATTTCGTCGAACTGATGCCCCGGCTGGCCGAGCGCTGAGCGCCTTTCGCTTGGTACAAATAAAAACGGCGTCCCGAGGGACGCCGTTGTCGTTTTGAGTATGGGCCTCGTCTAGTGTCCGTGGCCGCCCATGCCGCCCGGCTGGGCTTCGGGCTTGCGCACAAGACAAGCCGCGCCGATGGCGAGCAGGGAGATCACTGCACCCACCAGGAACGCCAGCTGGATGCCGCCAGCCAGGGCCGACACAGGTTCGGTGCCCGCAGCGGTCAGGCTTGCTGTGCGCAGCGTCATCAGCGCGACGAACAAGGCAATGCCCGCGGCACCAGCCACCTGCTGCACCGAGCCCAGGATGGCGCTGCCATGGGAATAGAGATCCATGCGCAGCGACCCCATGGCGGCGGTGAACAGCGGGGTGAACGTCAGCGCAAGGCCGATGCTGATGACGATATGGCCGACGAGGATCGCCCAGACGGAGGTGTACTGGTCCACCCGGGTCAGCGCCCAGAGCACGATGGACACAAGGATCGTGCCCGGCACCAGCAGCGGCGTCGGACCATATTTGTCAAACAGGCGACCAACCGAGGGCGCGAGCAGGCCCATCAGCAGTCCGCCCGGCAGCAGCAGCAGGCCAGTCTGCAGCGTGTCAATGCCCAGCACGTTCTGGGTATAGATGGGCAGCAGGATCACGGTGCCGAACAGCGCCATCATGGCGCAGGCCATGGTCAGCACCGAGACGGTGTAATTGCGCGAGCGGAAGGTCCGCAAATCGAGCAATGCCTTGTCCTGCCGTGACAGACCGATCTGGCGCCAGATGAAGATGGCCATGGCGACAATGCCCACGACCAATGGCAGCCAGATGGGGAAGGCGGCGCCTTCGACACTGCCTTCACCCAGGCTGGAGAGGCCATAGACCAGCCCACCGAAACCGATCACCGAAAGCAGCACGGACAACAGATCGAGCGGGGCATAGCGCGGCGTCGTCACGTTCTGGATGCGCATGCTGCCCAGCACCAGCGCAAAAGCAGCGATTGGCAACATGACAATGAACATCCAGCGCCATTCCAGCACATTGAGGATGAAACCGCCGATGGTGGGGCCGATTGCCGGCGCCACCGAGATGACGATGGAAATATTGCCCATGGTCTTGCCGCGCGATTCCGGCGGCACCAGTGTCATCACCGTCGTCATCAGCAGCGGCATCATGATGGCGGTGCCCACGGCCTGAATGACGCGGCCGAAGATCAGCAGTTCAATGCCGGGAGAGGCCGCGCAGATCAGGGTGCCGGCGGTGAAGATCGACATGGCCAGCATGAAGATGGGGCGCGTATTGAGACGCTGCAGCAGGAAGCCGGTGATCGGAATGACGATCGCCATGGTCAGCAGAAACGCTGTCGTCAGCCACTGCGCGATATTGGGCTGTACACCCAGATCTGCCATGAGATGCGGGATGGCCACGCTCATCATGGTTTCGTTGAGAAAGACCACGAAAGTCGACCCCAGCAGCAGGGCAATCACCAGGCGGTTGCGGGCGGCATTGTCGAGAACCGGTGCGGGCTGGTCCGGCATGGCGTCCAGCGCCGGTGCATCAGTGGTCATGGTGTCGTCCTTGGTTTGGAAAATAGTCTTGCCCGCATGACGTTCCAGAGGCGGCGATTTCGACGGCTTGTCACAAACAGCTCCGTCAGGAGATGTCAGCAGCCGATTGCTGAAATGGATCGTTCTATGGTCCAGGCCCACATCGAAGCGGGAAATGCCGCCACGGTCTGAGATCTCTGCGGACCTTGGGCACCGACCAAAATCGATATGAGCTTTTGCCGGTCCGGTCCAGTGGCGAGGCTGCAACGCCGCCTTGCAGCGCGCGGATGCCTGCCGCTTTGCCATAGACCGCGCGGATCTCTCGATGTCGTGTTCTTGTTTCGTTCTTGCCGTGATGCTAGAAGAGAACATCGAACCCGGCCGCACGATTCGACGGCCGGGGACAGGCAGGAGACGTCGTCATGGCCCTTTATCAAGCACCGTCGTTTGAAGCCCTCGAACAGCTCAGCCGGAGCCGTGACGCTGATCTGGCGCGGCGTGAATTGCTCAGTCCCGACCGTGTGCGCGGTCGTGGCGCCCAGAGCAATCGCAGCGGCCGGTTTGAAAAGCAGACCCGCGAGGGGTTTGATGATGGCTGGGACAATGTCGAACCCCTGTCGATCTTTGAGACTATCGAGCACGTCGAGCGCGCCAAGACGATCATCACCAGCAATGACAGCCCCGATATCGGTTTCGAGCGCTCGATCAACGCCTATCGCGGCTGTGAACACGGCTGCTCATATTGCTACGCGCGGCCCACGCATGCTTTCCTGGGTCATTCGGCA
>JAHJOS010000681.1 GCA_018820005.1 Alphaproteobacteria bacterium
CGTGCTCCAGATCAGCAGGGTCATTTCAACGCTCATGGCAGCTCCCGGACGGCGAGGCGGCCATCAGCTGCACCCATAACGCCAACAAACCCATCTGGCTATTGCGCGGCGATCTTTTGCGCCTTGGCCAGTGTCGCCGGCAGGCTCTTGTCGATATCGAGCGCGCCACTGTTCACCTGCTCAAGAAAGCCCCGGCAGAACACGGCCTTGTCTTCCGCCTTGTTATAGGCCGTCATGATCTGGCTGCCGCCATAGGTTTCGGCAGCCGCGACCTCGGCCTGGGTGCCCCCACCGACCCGTTCGACCACCCGCATCGCCAGGTCGAGAAAGCCGACATTGCGCAGGTACCAGTTCTCATTGGCCGTCTGGTAGGCAGGATCCAGCCCTGTGGTCTCATAGCAATGTGTCGTCATCACCGACACGATTGCCTTTGATCCCTGAAACGCCATCAACTCACCAACCAATTCGGGATCAGATGCGTCTTGAGCCTGAGCGGTGGCGATCACGGCGAGCAAGACGATGGCGGCAGACAAAATGGGACGCAAAAGGCGATCTACTCTCTGATAGGCGTGAACGGTAGTCGCTTGATGTGCCGCACTTGCGTTAACGCGATCTTAGCATTGAGCATCAACCAGATCACGATTCCGCCAGCTTACCGCCGACCAAGACAATCAAGCGCCTCTCTGGCACCCAATACCGCCCATTCTAGGGCGCGATACCCCGCCCGCCGGTCACATCGATCGTGGAGCCCGTCGTATAGCTGGCCTCAGGCGACATCAGCCACAAAATGGCATTGGCCACCTCTGTCGCCGTGCCAACCCGCGGCATCGGCAGGTCAACCGCCATCCGCGCGGCCCGGTCCGGATCGCCGCCCGAGGCATGAATATCAGTCTCGATGATCCCGGGCCGCACGCCGTTGACGCGAATGCCTTCACCCGCCACTTCGAGCGCCAGCCCTACCGTAAAGCTGTCCACCGCCCCCTTGGCGGCGGCATAGTCCACATAGGTCCCCGGCGCCCCCAGCTTGGCCGCCGCCGACGTGACGTTGACGATCGACCCGCCGGTCCCGCCGTAAGCTGTCGACATGCGTTTCACCGCCTGCCCTGCACACAGGATCGTCCCGAATACATTGATGGCAAACATGCGCTGCAATCGCGCCAGGTCGAAATCTTCCACGCGGGCGGCGACATCGACGACGCCAGCGTTGTTGACCAGTCCGGTCAGCGGCCCCATTGCATCGGCGGCAGCAAACAAGGCATCGACATCGGCCTGCACCGACACGTCGGCCCGCACCGCTCGGCCTACCCCGCCCTTGGCGGCAATATCAGCGCACACAGCCTCAGCGGCTGCACTATTGCTGGTGTAATTGACGATCACGCCATAGCCGCGGTCGGCAGCCAGCACCGCCGTCGCCGCGCCGATACCGCGCGACCCGCCGGTGACGATTACGACACCCTTGTCCATCATCCCCCCAAAAGCAGTAAGGCCGGGACATTGCCCGGCCTTTGCAGTTTCTAGAGATCGAGCACCAGACGCTCGGGGGCCTCAAGGCTCTCCTTGACGCGCACCAGGAACGTCACCGCTTCCTTGCCGTCCACGATGCGGTGGTCATAGCTCAGCGCCAGATACATCATCGGGCGGATCACGATCTGGCCGCCCACGACGACAGGACGCTCCTGTATCTTGTGCATGCCCAGAATGCCCGACTGCGGGGCATTCAGGATCGGCGTCGACATCAGCGAACCATAGACGCCACCATTGGAAATGGTGAACGTGCCGCCCTGCATATCGGCCATCGACAGCTGACCATCCCGAGCCTTCTTGCCCAGCGCGTTGATCGACTTCTCGATCTCGGCAATGCTCATCTGGTCGGCATCGCGCACCACAGGAACCACCAGGCCCTTGTCGGTGCCAACTGCCACGCCGATGTGGGCATAGCTCTTGTAGACCAGGTCATCGCCGTCGATCTCGGCATTTACGGCCGGGATTTCCTTGAGCGCATGCACCACGGCCTTGGTGAAAAAGCCCATGAAGCCAAGCTTGACGCCGTGCTTTTTCTCAAAGAGTTCCTTGTACTGGGTGCGCAGGTTCATCACCGGCTGCATGTCCACCTCGTTGAAGGTGGTCAGCATGGCGGCGGTGTTCTGCGAGTCCTTGAGACGACGGGCAATCGTCTGGCGCAGGCGTGTCA
>JAHJOS010000682.1 GCA_018820005.1 Alphaproteobacteria bacterium
ATCCTGCTGGCAGGCGGCCTCGCCGCGCTGCCCGCCCTGCCCGGCGGCCCCGAAGACGACGCCGATGCAGCCCTTGCTGATATGGCCGCCGCCCAGGTTGGTGCCAACGACTGTGTCATTGCCCTGACCGCCAGCGGCAAGACGCCCTATCCGATCGCTGCCGTTGAGGCCGCCCGTGCCGTGGGTGCCGCCACCATTGGCATTGCCAACAATCCCGATGTGCCGCTGTTTGATCTTGTCGATGTCGGCATCTGCCTGCCGACACCGCCCGAAGTGATTGCCGGCTCGACCCGTATGGGTGCAGGCACCGCGCAAAAGATCGCCCTCAACATGTTCTCCACCATGGTGGCGATCCATCTGGGCCATGTGCACGATGGCTATATGGTTGGCCTTGTTCCCGACAATCTCAAACTGCGCGACCGCGCCAAGCGCATCGTGATGGCCATTGCCCGGATCGAGGAGGCGCAGGCCGGGCACTGGCTGGAGCTGGCTGATGGCTCGGTCAAACTGGCCATCCTTTTGGCAGCTGGCGCGCGCGACCTAGCGGCGGCCAGGGCGCTGCTCGAGCAGAGCAAGGGCAAGCTGCGCCCGGCGCTGGCGCAGCTGGGCGGCTGAGTCTTTTCAGAACTTTCATTTCATTGTGACAGGCCGCGGATAGAAAAAATCGGCAGGCCGCACAACGGCCCACGTCATTGGTATCAGACAGGAAATCGGCGCAGGCTGGTCGCTTGTGGCCACCGGGCTATGACAGTGACACGGCTGCCCTCAAAGCCATTGCCAGGTTCAAAACGAAGCGGCAAAACTCACTTAAGCTACTACAAAACAAAGTCTTTTCATGGCGATAGACCGGAAGGCGGCACCAGCCGCCACGCGTTCATCAGCCGGATGCACCACTGTTACACAACTGTCGCACAGCTGTGATTTGTACCGCGCAGTCGCCATCACCCCGGGTGCAGATTTTCGCTTGAATTGTTGCGAGAGCTGGCGTTTGCTCTGGTTTGGGTGAGGTTGACGCAAGATCGATGAAACCCCCGGGCAAATCACTTTGCCCTTTGGAATATCTGTTCCACGAACAGATTCAGGGAGAGACTGAATGAAACGGCGCGATTTTATGCTCGCTGCTGGCACTGTTGCCGGCGCACTGATGCTGCCCCGCATGACCTTTGGCGCTGAAGGCGTCATCGATGTGTATTTCTCGTCGGACCAGAACGTCATCGACTTCTGGACCAACGTCGTAAAGCCCAAGTTCGAGGCGGCCAATGCTGGCCTGACCCTCAACCTGGTCGACGGCGGTGATGGCGCCGGCGTTGCGGCCATCGCCGACCGCGCTCTGGCGGCGATGGCCGCTGGCAAGGACCCGCAGGCCGACCTGCTGGAAGGCTTCGACACCCGCGTGACGGTCGACGGTATTGCCAAGGGACTCTACGTCGATTTCGAAACTGCTGGTCTGTCCAACTATTCCAAGGTCAATCCGCTGGCGTTCGATATCCCGACCAACCTTCCCTATCGTGGTTCGCAGGTTCTTCTGGCCTATGACACCACCAAGCTGGACCCGGCCGGTGTTCCAAAGACGTTTGCCGATCTGGTTGCCTGGATCAAGGCAAACCCCGGCCAGTTCATCTACAACCGCCCCAACAAGGGCGGTTCGGGCGGCAATTTCGTGCGCCGCGCGATCTATGAAGTCAACGGCAACGACCCCACCAAGTTCAAGGTCGACAACTACACGGCCGAAGCGGGCGAAGCCATGCTGACCCCCGCATGGGAACTGCTGATGGACTTGGCACCGTCCCTGTTCGACGGTGGCGCCTACACCTCTGGCAATACCCAGTCGCTGCAGCTGCTCGGCCAGTCTGCGGTGACCATGATCCCGGCTTGGTCCGATCAGGCACTGTCGGCCATCGCCCAGGGTGTTCTGCCCGAAACGACTGGCCTGGTTCAGCTGCAGGACCTTGGTCTGCCCGGCGGCTTCACCAAGCTGGGCGTTCTCAGCAATGGCGCCAACAAGGACGCAGCCCTCAAGCTGGCCGATTTTCTGCTCAGCGAAGAGATCCAGTCGGCTGTGCTGACCGAACTGGGCGGTTTCCCCGGCGTGTCTTGGGACAATGTTTCGGCCGAGCTGCGCGAGCGCTTTGCCGATATCGTACCGACCTCGATCCCCAACTTCCCAAGCGGCGATTGGGAAAAGGCCATCAATGATGGCTGGTACCGCGCCGTTGCACCAAATGTGGATCCCGCCTCGTGACAACCGATACCGCGGGCAGCGTTTCGCCCGTTCAACCCCATCGCGGGAGGCCAATTGGCCTCCTGCTCGTCGCCGTTCCAGTGCTGATGGTCGTCTGGCTTATCATCTGGCCCATCATTTCGGCCGTGATCACCACCTTGTGGGTCAAGACGCCCGAGGGTGACATCTTTTCCATCGAGACCTACCGTTTCTTCTTTTCAGACGGCTATAGCCTCTCCAATTTGGGCATGACGCTGTGGACCACAGGCGTGTGCGCCATCCTGCTGCTTGTCGTCTGCCTGCCCATCGCGCTCTACCTGCGCTTTGCCGATAGCCGCATTGCCGCATATGTGCAGGGGCTGGCGATCTTTCCGATGTTCGTTCCCTCGATCATCCTCAGCTTTGCCTTCATCCGCGTTTTGGGTCCCAATGGCACCGTCGATCTGGTGCTCAATGCCGTGGGCATGCCCAAGATCCGCTCACCCTACCTGACCCCCTGGGGCCCCGTGATCGGTCTGGTCTGGGACAATATCCCATTGACCGTGCTGATCCTGCTCTCGGGTCTCGGCAGCGTCTCCAATCAGGCAATCGAGGCCGCCCGGGATGTGGGTGCAGGCAAGATTGCCGTGCTGTGGCACATCATCCTGCCGCGCATTTCCAATTCGATCCTGGTGGCGATTTCGTTCGCCGTGCTCGGCATTTTTTCGGCCTTCACCCTGCCCTATGTGCTGGGTCCGGCTGCGCCCGAAATGATGGGCCCCTTTATGCAACGGACCTTCCGGGAACTGTTTGAGCCACAGACCGCCATCACCCAGGCGGTGGTCACTTTCGCCTTCTGCATCGTGTTCGGTCTGTTCTATGTCTACTCCGTCGCCAAAAACAGGGCGCCCTGAATGAGTACCCTTGTGCGTCGTCGTACCGATTGGACCGGCATCACTTTCGCTGTCGTCCTTACCCTCGTCATCGTGTTGCCGCTTCTGGTCGTTGGCACCTGGGCCTTCACCAATGTGTGGCGCTATCCATCCCTTATTCCGCAGGAATTCGGGCTGCGGTTCTGGAATCAGACGCTGGCGCGTGCCGACGTCTGGAGCTCGATAAGCATGAGCCTGACGCTGGCCGTCACCGTGACAGTCCTATCAGCCGTAATCTGCCTGCCGGCTGCCTATGCCTTTGCCCGTATGGAATTTCCGGGTCGCAGCATCCTCTTCTTCTCGTTCCTGGCTGGCCACGCCTTCCCCAAGTTCGGCCTGCTCGTCGCCATCGCCGGCATCTTCCTGCAGCTCAACCTCATCGGCACCTTCTGGGGCGTAGTGTTGATCCAGCTGGTGGGCACGCTGCTGTTCATGATCTGGATTCCGGTGGCCGCCTTCCAGGCTGTCGACCGGCGGATGGAGGAAGCGGCGCGCGACGTTGGCGCCACGCCGATGCGTGTCTTCTGGTCCATCACCCTGCCCCAGGCCGGGCCGACCATTGCTGCAGCAATCCTGCTCAGTTTCGTGGGCACCTTCTACGAAACTGAAGGTGCCTGGCTGATCGGCGCACCCCAGGTGCGCACCCTGCCCGTGCTGATGATCTCGTTCATCAACAACCAACCCGTCATCCAATATGGCGCCGTCCTGTCGGTACTGTTGTGGGTGCCCAGCTTTATTGCCCTGATGTTCGCCCGCAAGGTGGTGAATTCGGGCTCGTTTGCCCGCGGCTTCGGGGGCTAGGAAGTCATCATGTCGGTTCTGAACATCAAAGACGTCTCCAAGATCTTCCCCGGCGGCACGCGCGCCGTCGACACTTTCTCCCTCGATGTCGCCGATGGCGAGCTCGTCTGCCTGCTGGGACCCTCGGGTTCGGGCAAGTCGACGCTGCTGCGCATGGTGGGCGGCTTTGAGACCCCGACCAGCGGCCAGATGACCATCGACGGCGATGACATCACCCATGTGCCGCCCGAGCGCCGCCCGACCGGCATGGTGTTCCAGAGCCATGCGCTTTGGACCCATATGAACGTATTCAAGAATCTGGCGTTCGGCCTCAAGCTGCGCAAGGTCGCGCCAGCCGAGATCAAGCGTCGCGTCGAAGCCGTACTCGAACTGGTCGGTCTGGGTGGATATGGCACCCGCGCCGTCACCCAGCTCTCCGGCGGGCAGCAGCAGCGCGTGGCCCTCGCGCGCTCGCTGGTGCTCGAACCCAAGATCCTGCTGCTCGATGAGCCCTTTGCCAGTCTGGACCAGCATTTGCGCGAACGGCTGCGCGAAGAGGTGCGCGACATCCAGCAGCGCCTCAAGATCACCACGCTGTTCGTCACCCATGGGCAGGACGAAGCCCTCTCGATGGCCGACCGCATTGTCGTCATGCGCGATGGCAAGACCGAACAGATTGACCGCCCCGACATCGTCTATCGCGAACCCCGCACGCCCTTCGTGGCTGGCTTCATCGGCACGATGAACCTGATCGAGGGCACCGTCGCCAACGGCGTGTTCAGCAAGGCCGGTTATTCGACACCGGTTCCGGTTGCCGATGGTCCGGCGACCCAGGCCATCCGTCCCGAGGCGCTTGAGCTGACCCTGGCCACCGACAACGCCCAGGGCAAGGTTCACCGCGTCACCGATTTTGGCACCCATGGTCTGGTCGATCTTGAACTGCTCGACAGCACGCGCATCAAGGCCATGGTTTCCCATCCGGGCCTGTTCCAACCCGGTCAGGGTGTGGCGCTCGCGCCCAAGGCGATTGCCGCCTATCGCGATGACATTCTTATCCATCGCGGCGCCCTGACGCCGGAAATTGCCGCTCGACGCGAGACGATCGACGCCTGAACCGGCAAACCACGTGCAAACAACAGGCAAAGTGCATGCAAAACACAGGCATGCACGATGCAAACTGCAGTCGAGATGGCAGGTAATCACAGCATGGCCGACCCGATCCTGATCGAGCGCGATGGGCACCGCACCTGGCTCAAATGGCACCGTGGGCGGCGCAAGGCGTCCGACCCAGTCTTCACCGGCGCCCGGATTGTCGAAGCCATGCGGCTGGGCGCCAGCGTCGAAGTCGACCTGGTCGTGACGGCCGACGGCGGCATGGCAGTGCTGCATGACATGACCCTGGACCGGGAAACCACCGGCACCGGCCCGGTCGCCGCAACCAGCGATTCCGCCATCCGCACCCTGCGTCTGCGGGGCAATGACGGGTCCCCGATTGCCGATGCCGTCATGCTGCTCGACGATCTTTGTGCCCTGATGGCGCAGGGCAGCGTTCACCCCGATGCCTTGCTGCAGCTGGACTACAAGGAAGACGAAACGGTCCTAAGTCCTTCTGTCATCGACAAGTTTGCACGCGCCACCCAATCCGTGGCGCGCAATATGATCGTCTCGTCGGGCTCGGCGGCTGCGATTAAAATGCTCACCGCCGCCGTCCCCGGCATGCGGCGCGGCTTTGATCCGAGTGACGAAATCCAGTTCAAGGCGGCGCTCGCCGGCGGCACGCTGCAGGGCTTTGTCGACGAGGCCGTCGCCGCCCTGCCAGGCTCGGACATGATCTATCTCTATTGGGAAATCGTCACCATCGCGGCTGACGCGGGGTTCGACATGGTCGCCGCCTTCCATGCCCATGGCAAACGCATCGACGCCTGGACAGTCCGCGAAGCCAGCCAGCAGACCAAGCCAATCGTCGAGCGCCTGCTGGCGCTCAAGGTCGACCAGATCACCACCGATGACCCCGAAGGCCTCATCGCCCTGCTGGCTTAAGATACCGTAAAGTCTAGGTTTTCTCGGCGGGCCTAGTGCCC
>JAHJOS010000008.1 GCA_018820005.1 Alphaproteobacteria bacterium
ACCACGATCAGGGCGTTGATGACGACTGCCAGGATCGGGCGGCGGACGAACAGCGCCGCAAGGGTGCCGCCGCGCTCATTTTTCTGGGCTATCGACATTGGAGTGCTTCCTTTGAGGTCAGGGCCTGGCTGCCGCCGCCCTGCTGATACCGTCCGGGCCGCTGAGCAGAGTGACATCGGCGCCATCGTTCAACTGCAAAATGCCTTCGGTAATGATGGCATCCCCGGCGGCCAGATCGGCACGCACCAGCACGCCGTCACTGTTGCGTTGCACAATTTCTGCGGGAACGCGGACGGCCTTGCCGTCCGAATACTTCCACACATAAGAGCCGTCCTGCGACCACAGGATCGCAAGTGGATTGACAGCCGGGTACTGTTCGCCAGGGAAACTTACCGCGACAGTGAAGGACATGCCTGCACGCAGTGCACCATCGGTATTGGGAATTTCGGCTTGAATCTGGAGCGTTCGGCTCGCCGGATCGATCCGGCTATCGATGGCGCGAACCTTGCCTCCGAATTTCTGACCCGGCAGGGCGATTGCCGATACTGACACCGGAGCATCCAAAGTGATCGCCGGCGCATAGCGCTCGGGAATCCAGAAATTGACCAGGATCTCCGATGTATCATCGACGGTGGTGATGGGTGTTTGCGCGGTCACATAGTTGCCGGGCGTGACGGTGATCAGGCCGACTGTGCCCGAAATCGGGCTCGTCATGGTGCGGCGCGACAGGGCGAGTTGTGCATTGCGCAGTTCGAGATCTGCGTTGGCCGCTGCGAGCTGGGCAGCGGTGAGAGCGGTGGCCGCGACAGTCTTGGAATTCGCAAGACCCTCGGTACGGGTCAGTGTCGCGTTAGCATCGTCGGCGGCCAGCTTGGCCCTGTCATAGGCGATCTGTTCGTTTTCCGATTCAAGGCGGGCGATGACATCACCAACTGCCACGCTCTGGCCGGGACGCACCAGAACTTCGGCAAGGTTGCCGCCAGCAGGCGACGCGATGGTCACTGAATTTGCCGCGCTGCCTTCGCCTATGGCGACAAGAGAGGCATTGATGGTGGCCATTGTTGCTGCTGTCGTAACAACATTGGTCTGGCGACTGCCGGCGCCAGGCCGTCCCCCGATCGGCCGGCCACCCGGGGCCGCCTGAGCGGCATTGTTCGCGCCAAAGGGCAGCACGATTCCGTAGTTTGCAAGGGTTACGCTGGCGCCTGGGACAAAGGCTACCCAGGCTGCCGCTGCTGCTGCCAAAACGACGATGCAGGCCAATAATTGCCTTACCAAACGAGAACCTCAAATTGCGCAATGGTACCGCCGAAGCAGCGAACATGCCCAAATTCTAGCAGCGCAAAATTGGCCGGGACATTACAATCCGGTAATGTCGATCATTCTGGTGGCAAAGGGCGCCGCCTTCAGAGCCGCACGGCTAGGCCCGTGCGGACGCTTTCATCGGCAGCGAGGCAGATGTTGAGCGACGTCACGGCGTCAGCCATGTGTCTGCCCAAATCAATATTGTCGACAATGGCGCGGTAGAGATAGTCCTGCTCGCGATAGCACAGCGCGTCATGATCAGGCTCATCGTGCATGTCCAGCCACTCATCCTTGCGCAGGAACTTTCCGTTCGCGTCGGTTTCCGCGTGATGAATCAACAGGCGCGAGGTCTGGGTGTGCGCGTTGATATCGTCCGAGGCCGTCCCTTCATCCATAACGATGGATACCGAGCCATTTGGCGAGATAACGTCTTTCACGAAGAAGGCTGTTTCCGACATCATGGGGCCCCAGCCGGCCTCGTACCAGGCCAGACTTCCGTCTTCGAAAAGCACCTGGAAGTGCCCGTAATTGTACATGCCGTTGGGCAGGCCAGCTGCCATTTTCAGGCCCATGCCGCGGACTTCAACGGGCTTTGCGTCGGTGATCTGACACATCACATCGACATAGTGCACGCCGCAGTCGACGATAGGCGAGGTGGTCTGCATGATGGACTGGTGAATGGCCCACGCTCCGCCGCTGGACTGCTGATTGAGGTTCATGCGGAAGACATAGGGGCCACCCAAATTGCGGGCTTCCTGGATCAACCGGGTCCAGGACGGATGGTGGCGCAGGATGTAGCCGACGACCAGTTTACGACCGTTGGCTTTAGCGGCAGCGACCACACGCTCGGCATCGCCAACATTGGCAGCGAGCGGCTTTTCCACGAACACATGGGCACCGCTCTCAATAGCCGCAATGGCCATGTCGGCATGGGTATCGGTGTGCGTGGCTATCGAAACGACCTGGGGGGCAAATTCCTTGAGCGAGGATGCGAAGTCGGATCGGGTCGGGTAGCTCGCAAGTTGAGTGGGCAGGGTCGGTTTTGACCTGTTCACCAGTCCGACAAGGTCAAAGCCGGGGTGGCTGTGGTACGCCAGAGCATGGCTCCGCCCCATCTGGCCGAGACCGACGACAAGAACGGACAGGGGGGCTACTGGCATGGAAAACTCCGGTCTAGGCTCGTTGGTAAAGGGTCAGGCGGCACGGCGGGCTTTGGCGATCTGCCGGGCACCAATGGTGGCCAGGGCCACCGAAAACAGCGTTGGATTGGTCGCCGTCATTGTCGGGATCACGCCATTTCCGGCGACATAGAGATTGTCGAAGCCCCAGACACGGCTGGTGCTGTCGCAGACGCTGGTGCCATCATCGGTCGCGCCCATGCGCATGGATCCCTGATAGTGCAGGGAACTGCCTACGGGGAGCACGCTGGTGGCAAATCCCGGTCCGGGGCGTCCGATGGTCTGGGCAATGCGCAGGATAGTTGCTTTGGCCTCTTCCAAGCGTTCCAGATCACCCGGCAATTGTCGCCACTGGATGGAAATGGCGGGCAGGCCCAGCCAATCCAGGCGATTGTC
>JAHJOS010000087.1 GCA_018820005.1 Alphaproteobacteria bacterium
GCATCCGCAAGGCCGTCAGCGACGGCTCGCGCTTTGATGTCTGGACCTCCACCCTGGTCATCGTCGGCTATGCCGTGCCGGGCTTCCTGATCGCTATCGCGCTCATCATCCTGTTTGCCGGCGGCAGCTTCTGGTCGATCTTTCCGCTGCGGGGGCTCCATTCCACCGGCTCCGCCAGCTTCCCCTTCCACATCTGGCTGCTCGACTATCTCTGGCATCTGGTGCTGCCCGTCATCGCCATGGGCCTGGGCGCCTTTGCCACCACGACGCTGCTGACCAAGAATTCCTTCATCGACGAGATCGGCAAGCAATATGTCACCACCGCCCGCGCCAAGGGCCTGACCGAAACCCAGATCCTTTACGGCCATGTCTTCCGCAATGCCATGATGCTGATCATCGCCAGCTTCCCCGCCGCCTTTGTAGGCGCCTTCTTCGGCGGCTCGCTGCTGATCGAAACAATCTTCTCGCTCGATGGCCTGGGCCTGCTCGGCTTTGTCTCGGTGGCCACGCGCGACTATCCGGTGGTCTTTGCCACGCTCTACATCTTCTCCCTGCTCGGCCTTGTGGTCTCGCTGGTCTCGGACCTGGCCTATATGTGGGTCGATCCGCGGCTCGATTTCGAAAGCCGCGAAGTATGAGCGATCTCGCTGCCCCGGTCGCGCTACCCCTCCGCCGCAGCTGGCTCAGCCCGCTCAACCGCCGCCGCTGGGCCAATTTCCGCGCCAATCGCCGCGGCTGGTGGTCGCTCTGGCTGTTCCTGGCCTTCTTCACCCTCACCCTGGGCTCCGAATTCATCGCCAACGACCGACCCATTGTGGTGTCCTACAAGGGCGAGCTGCTGTTCCCGGCAGTGGTGGATTATCCAGAGACCCGCTTCGGCGGCTTTTTGGGCATGCCCATCTACACCAGCGATTTCATGGTCAACGAAATCGCAGACAATGGCTGGGCCATCTGGCCGCCGATCCGCTTCAGCTACAACACACGCGACGGTTTTCAGCCCGGCTCCGGCGCCACCCCGCCCAGCTGGCTGCTCAGCCGCGAGCAAGCCTGTGCCCGCTATCCCCTGGGCGTGGACGATCCCAATTGCAACTGGGGCAATTTCCACTGGCTGGGCACCGACGGCGAAGCCCATGACGTGCTGGCGCGCCTGCTCTATGGCGTGCGCATTTCCATCCTGTTTGGCTTCACCCTCACCATTCTCTCCTCGGTCGTCGGCCTGCTCGCGGGCGCCGTGCAGGGCTATTTCGGCGGCTGGATCGATCTGATCGCCCAGCGCCTGATCGAGATCTGGACCTCGGTGCCCGCGCTCTATCTGGTGCTCATCATCGCCAGCATCATCGCGCCCACCTTCTGGGTGCTGCTCGGCATTCTGCTGCTGTTTTCCTGGGTCTCTCTGGTGGGCATCGTGCGCGCTGAATTCCTGCGCGGCCGCAACTTTGAATATATCGCCGCCGCCCGCGCTTTGGGCGTTTCCAACGCCACCATCATGCTGCGCCATCTGCTGCCCAATGCCATGGTCGCCACGCTCACCTTCATGCCCTTCATCCTCTCGGGCTCGGTGGTGACGCTGACCTCGCTCGATCTTCTGGGCCTGGGGCTCGAAGCCGGCACCCCCTCGCTGGGCGATCTGCTGTTTCAGGGCAAGGATAACCTCCAGGCCCCCTGGCTCGGCCTCACCGGCTTTTTCGCCATCGCCATCATCATGACACTGCTGGTCTTCATCGGCGAAGCGGTCCGCGACGCCTTCGACCCCCGCAAGGCCTTCGCATGACCGCCCCTCTCCTCTCCGTCCGCGACCTCACCATTGCCTTTGGCGCCACACCCGCCACGCGCAGCATCGGCTTTGATATCGCGCCGGGCGAAACCCTGGCACTGGTGGGTGAAAGCGGCTCGGGCAAATCGGTCACGGCCCTCTCCATCCTGCGCCTGCTGCCACCCTCCGCCACCGTCAGCGGCCAGATCCTCTTCAAGGGCCAGAACCTCGTCACCGCCCCGCCCGCCGAACTGCGCGCTGTGCGCGGCAATGACATTTCCATGATCTTTCAGGAGCCCATGAGCTCGCTCAATCCGGTGCACACCATCGAGCACCAGATCGGAGAGGTCCTGGCTATCCATCGCGGCCTGCGCCCCAATGCCGCCCGGGCCCGCACGCTCGAACTGCTCGATGCCGTGGGCATCCCCGATCCGCGCAGCCGCCTGGCCTCCTATCCGCACCAGCTCTCGGGCGGCCAGCGCCAGCGCGTCATGATCGCCATGGCTCTCGCCAATGAGCCCAGCCTTTTGGTGGCTGACGAGCCGACCACCGCCCTCGATGTCACCGTCCAGGCCCAGATCCTCACCCTGCTCAAATCGCTGCAGCAGCGCCTGGGCATGGCCATGCTGTTCATCACCCATGACCTCGGCATCGTCCGTTCCATTGCCGATCGCGTCTGCGTCATGACCAAGGGCGACATTGTCGAAACCGGCCCGGTCAGCAGCATCTTCGCCAATCCCCAGCATGCCTATACCCGCCACCTGCTGGCCGCCGAGCCCAAGGGCACGCCGCCGCTCAGCAATCCCGATGCCCCCACCATCGTGGATGTGCAGGGTCTCAAGGTCTGGTTCCCCATCAAGGCGGGCCTGCTGCGCCGCACCACCGGCCATATTCGCGCCGTCGATGGCGTCGATCTCACCATCCGCCAGGGCGAAACCCTCGGCGTTGTCGGCGAATCCGGTTCCGGCAAATCGACCCTGGGCTATGCCCTGCTGCGCCTCGTGCCCTCCACCGGCACCATCGTCGTGCTCGGCAATGCCCTCCAGCAACGCTCCTGGAAAGCCATGCGCCCCCTACGCGCTGATCTCCAGATCGTCTTTCAGGATCCCTTCGGTTCGCTCAGCCCGCGCCTGTCGGTCGATCAGATCATTGGCGAGGGTCTTGCCGTCCACCGCCCCCAGCTCACCGCCGCCGAGCGCGACGCCCGCGTCGTCACCGCCCTCACCGAAGTGGGCCTGCCGCCGGAAGCCCGCTTCCGCTATCCGCATGAATTCTCCGGCGGCCAGCGCCAGCGCATCGCCATCGCCCGCGCCATGGTGCTGGAGCCCAAATTCGTCGTGCTCGACGAACCCACCTCCGCGCTCGACGTCTCCATCCAGGCTCAGGTGGTCGATCTGCTGGGCGATCTGCAGCGCCGCCATGGCCTGACCTATATGTTCATCAGTCACGATCTCAAGGTCGTGCGCGCCCTCGCCAATCGTCTCATCGTCATGCGCAATGGCAAGATCGTCGAACAGGGCGAGGCCGCAGCCGTCTTCTCCGCCCCCCAGTCCGAATACACCCGCACGCTCATGGCCGCTGCCTTCGACGTCACCGTGCATTCCGGCCCCGATGCCGCACCCAGCTTTGAGCAGGCGCCCCCTGTTACCCCGTCATGATTGCCCCTAGTCTGGGCCCAGCCCAGCGCCTTTCCCGGAGCCCACGATGAAGTTCGCCCCCCTCCTCGCCCTTGGCCTGCTGTTCGGCCTGGCCGCCCCTGCTCTCGCGCAGACCAAGCCCGGCGTCTGGAGCCATGCCTTCACCATGCAGGGCGAACCCAAATATCCCGAGGGCTTTGCCCACTTCGACTATGTCAATCCCAACGCCCCCAAGACCGGCACGGTGCGCATGGGCGACATGGGCGGCTTTGATACGTTCAACCCCATACTGCCCAAGGGCGAGGCAGCTGGTGGCCTGGGCCTCGTTTACGAGACCCTCCTCACCCCCTCGCTGGATGAGAACAACACCTATTACGGCCTTTTGGCCAAAAGCCTGATGATCGCGCCCGACTATAGTGCCGTCACCTTCCGCATCGATCCCGCCGCCAAGTGGCAGGATGGCGAACCCGTCATGGCCGAGGATGTCGTCTGGTCCTTCGACGAGGCGCGCGAACTCAGTCCCAACTCGGCCCGCTACTATGCCGATATCACCAAGGCCGAGGTGACCGCCCTCGGCGAGGTCACCTTCAGCTTCTCCAAGACCGACAATCGCGAACTGCCCCTCATTCTGGGCCAGCTCACCGTGCTGCCCAAGCATTGGTGGGAGGGTACGGATGCCAAGGGCGCCAAGCGCGATATCGGCCAGTCCACGCTGGAAAAGCCCATGGGGTCGGGCGCCTATGAGCTGGCCAGCTTCGACGCCGGCCGCACCATCACCTACAAGCGCCGCGCCGACTATTGGGGCGTCAACCAGCCTACCAAGGTCGGTTCGGACAATTTTGACGAGTACCGCATCGAGTATTTCCTTGATCTGACTGTCCAGTTCGAAGCCTTCAAGGGCGACCAGTTCGACTGGTGGACCGAGAACCAGGCGCGCCGCTGGGCGACCGCCTATGATTTCCCCGCCGTCGCCGATGGCCGCGTCATCAAGGAGCTCTTCCCGCAGGACTACGCCGGCAACGGCGTCATGGTCGGCTTCGTGCCCAATATGCGGCGCGACAAGTTCAAGGACGAGCGCGTGCGCGAAGCCCTCAACTATGCCTTCAATTTCGAAGAGCTGAGCAACACGCTGTTCTTCAATCAGTACGACCGGATCGACAGCTATTTCTTCGGCCTGCCCTTCCGCTCCTCCGGCCTGCCGGAGGGCCAGGAACTCGACATCCTCAATTCGGTCAAGGATCTGGTTCCGCCCTCGGTCTTCACCGAACCCTATACCAATCCTGTCGGCGGCGACTCCACCAAGCTGCGCGAAAACCTGCGCACGGCACTGACCCTGCTCACCGAGGCCGGCTACAAGCTCGACGGCACACGCCTCGTCGATGCCAACGGAACCCAGCTCAGCCTCGAAATCCTGCTCAACGGCCCCACCATCGAGCCGGTGGCGGCCAACCTGGTTGCCAATCTGGCCCTCATCGGTGTCGAGGCCAAGGTCCGCCCGGTCGATAGCCCGCAATATATCAATCGCCTGCGCA
>JAHJOS010000683.1 GCA_018820005.1 Alphaproteobacteria bacterium
CCAGCATTGAAGAGGCGGTGGGCGCCTTCAGCCTGCTGCGCGAATTTTTCGAAGGTGCCATCGTCGTGGATGCGCAGACCCGCATCACCTGGATGGATGCGCGCTATCGCGAACTGCTCAAGCTCAGCCCCAGCTTCGACCCGATCGGTCTGGCCGTCGAAGATGTGATCCCTCACTCCCTGCTCAGGCGCGTGGTGGAGTCCGGGCGCCCCATCCTGCTCGATATCATGAACTTTGATGACCGCCAGTTCGTGGTGTGCCGCATTCCCCTCAAGGATGCTGCCGGGGCAGTCGATGGTGCCATAGGCTTCGTATTCTACGACAATGTCGACTACCTCGCCCCGATCCTCGACAAGTTCGAATCTCTGCACCGCCAGCTGACCCGCGCCCAGGCAGCGCTGACGCGCGAGCGTCAGACCAAATATTCGCTGTCGAGTTTTGTGGGGCAAAGCGAACCCGTCAGGGAGCTAAAGGCCATGGTCCGCCGCTTTGCCCTGCGCGACGGTGCCGCGCTGATCCTGGGCGAGACTGGAACGGGCAAGGAATTGCTGGCCCATGCCATCCACCAGCAATCGGACCGCGCCGACGCCCCCTTCGTGGCGGTCAATATCGCGGCAGTGCCCGAGGCCCTGCTGGAGGCCGAGTTCTTCGGCGTCGCCCCGGGCGCCTTCACCGGCGCCGACAGGAAGCCGCGCAAGGGCAAATTTGAGCTGGCCCATGGCGGTACGCTGTTTCTCGACGAAATCGGCGACATGCCGGCCGGTATCCAGGCCAAATTTCTGCGCGTGCTGCAGGAAGGCGAGATCGAGGCGCTGGGTTCCAACACGGTCAAGAAGGTGGATGTCCGCATCATCGCCGCGACGTCGCAGGACCTTGAAGCCAAGATCGCCGACAAGAGCTTTCGCGCCGATCTCTATTATCGCATCGCCGTGCTGACCGTACATGTGCCGCCCTTGCGTGACCGCCGCGAGGATATGTCCATGCTCTGCGAGGTGTTGCTGGAACAGACCATGCGCGCCGCCGATGAGCGTGGCTGGGTCATCACCCCCGAGGCAATCCGCCTGCTGCAGGCGCACTCATGGCCGGGAAATGTGCGCGAACTGCGCAATGTGCTCGAACGCGCGGCCGCGCTGGCGCCCAGCGAGGTGCTCGATGCAGAAGTCATCAATCGCGCCATGCCGCCGGGTTCGGTTCGCCACAGTGGTACGTCAAGCGGCACACAGGCCCTGGCCCACACCGTTGCCGATACAGAGCGGCAGGCAATCATCGACGCGCTGGCCGCCACCGGCGGACAGAAATCGGCGGCTGCCCTGCGCCTTGGGGTGTCGCGCAGCCAGTTTTACGAGAAACTCAAGCGCTACAATATCGAAGAGTGACTGTCCGGATATTCGGACTATGTCCGATATTCCGGACATTTCGTCCGGACAATGCGTCGGGAAACCCCGCGAAACCAGCGTTTTTGCACTTGGCACGGAACTTGAAAGAGAAAGGGCAAAATCAAGCGGATCAAGAAGGTCCGGACCAGGGTGGGGTATGAACAAAAAGCGCGTGGCATTGGTCACCGGCTCAACGACCGGCATTGGCCTGTCGATCGCCAGCAGATTTGCGGCGATGGGCTATGATGTGGCCATCAACAGCTTTGAGCCGGAGCAGGCCGTCAGCGCGGCACTGCACGAGGTCGCTGCCACCGGCGCAACGGTGCGCTATTTTCAATCCGACCTGGCAGAGGCCGGCGGCGGCTTCGATCTGGTGGGTGACGTCATTGCCGCCTTCGGCCAATTGGACGTTCTGGTCAACAATGCCGGCGTCCAAAAGGTGGCACCAATCGAGGAATTTCCGCCGCACGACTGGCACCGCATCGTGGCGATCAGTCTGGATTCGGCCTTTCACACCATCCGCGCTGCGCTGCCGGGCATGACCACGCGCGGCTGGGGCCGCATCATCAATATCGCGTCGGCCCATGGCCTGCGCGCTTCCCCGTTCAAATCGGCCTATGTGGCCACCAAGCACGCCGTGGTGGGGCTTACCAAAACCGTAGCGCTGGAAACCGCTGAAAAAGGCGTCACCGTAAACGCCATCTGTCCGGGCTATGTCTGGACGCCGCTGGTTGCCGCTCAGGTGGCCGATCAGGCCAGGGTCCATGCCATGAGCGAGGAACAGGTGATGCGCGAAGTCTTCCTCGCCCCCCAGCCGACCCGCCAGTTCGTGCAGCCCGAGGAGATTGCCGAGATGGCCGCCTATCTCTGCGGTGACCTTGCCCGGTCCATTACCGGCGCCGCCATTTCGATCGACGGCGGGTGGACCGCCAAATGAGCGAGGCCAGCAACCAGACCCAACCCGGCGCTGCCGGCAGCGACATCATCCTTTCCGCGCGCGGGCTCACCAAACGTTTCGCGGGCTTTGTGGCCGTCAACGGCGTCGATCTCGATATCAGGCGCGGCACCATACACGCACTCATTGGCCCCAATGGCGCGGGCAAGACCACCTGCTTCAATCTCTTGACCAAATTCCTGCAGCCCAGTGCCGGCACGATCACACTGAACGGCCAGGATATCACGCGTCAGTCCGCGGCCGACATTTCGCGCCTGGGTTTGGTGCGCTCGTTCCAGATTTCAGCTGTGTTTCCGCAACTGACCGTTCTGGAGAATGTGCGCATTGCGCTGCAGCGCCGCCGTGGCGACAGCTTCGACTTCTGGCGCCCGCAAAAGGTTCTTTCTGCCTTTGATGACGAGGCGGCGGCCCGGGTCAATGAGGTGGGGCTGTCGCGCCACCTGCATGAGCCCGCAGGCGAGCTCAGCTATGGTCGCAAGCGGGCGCTCGAAATTGCCACGACCCTGGCGCTGGAGCCAGAAATGCTGCTGCTGGACGAGCCTATGGCCGGCATGGCGCAGGCCGATGTCGGGCTCATTTCGGCACTGATCCGCAAGATTTCTGCCAATCGCACCATTCTGATGGTGGAACACAATCTGTCGGTGGTCGCGGACCTCTCCGACCATATCACCGTGCTGGCACGTGGCCAGGTGCTGGCCGAGGGCACCTATGCGCAGGTTTCGAAGGATGAGCGTGTGGTTGAAGCCTATATTGGAGCCGGTCATGCGTGAGGCCACTGCCATGAGCGCCGTGCCGCTGCTTGCCATACGCGATCTCAATGGCTGGTACGATGAAAGCCATGTGCTGCATGGCATCAGTTTTGACGTGCGACCAGGCGAGGTCGTAACCCTGCTTGGCCGCAATGGCGCAGGCAAGACCACCACGCTGCGGGCCATCATGGGCATTCTGGCCAAGCGAACCGGCTCGGTGCAGTTTGAAGGCAGCGAGCTGATCGGCCAGCAACCGCGCGCGATCGCCCGACGGGGCATCGCCTTTTGCCCCGAAGAACGCGGCATCTTTTCCAGCCTGTCGGTAGATGAAAACCTGATGCTGCCCCCAGAGGTCAAGCCGGGCGGACTGAGCCGCGAGGCGGTGCTCGAGATGTTCCCCAATCTGCGCGAGCGGCTGGGTAGCCAGGGCACCAAGCTTTCCGGCGGCGAACAGCAGATGCTCGCCATCGGCCGCATCCTGCGCACTGGCGCCAAATTCCTGCTGCTCGACGAACCCACCGAGGGCCTCGCCCCGGTTATCGTCCAGCAGATCGGCCGCACGTTGATCCAACTGAAAAATCAGGGGTTTACCATCGTTCTGGTGGAACAGAATTTCCGCTTCGCGGCTTCGGTCGCGGATCGGCACTACGTGGTCGAACAGGGACGGGTGATCGACACCATCCCCAATGCCGACCTCGATGCGAACATCGACAAGCTGCACGCCTATCTGGGCGTCTAGCACCAAGCCGCAAGGCACATCTCGGGAGGAGAACCGAACCATGAAACTACCAATTCTGATCCTGGCGACCGCCGCCAGTCTGCTGATGGCAGGTACTGCCATGGCTACCGACATCAAGATCGGTGTCCTCAATGACCGCTCCGGCACCTATGCCGATCTGTCCGGCGAAGGCTCGGTGATTGCTGCGCGCATGGCCGTCGAGGATTTCGACGCCGCCACCAAGGGCATCAATGTCGAGATCGTCTCGGCCGATCACCAGAACAAGCCCGACATTGCATCCACTATCGCCCGCGAATGGTACGATCAGGACGGCGTCGACATGATCGCCGACGTGCCGACCTCTTCGGCGGCCTTTGCCGTCAATGATGTCACCCGTGACAAGAACAAGATCTTCATGGATTCGGGCGCCGGCTCTGCCGACCTGACCGGCTCCAAATGCTCGCCCAATACCGTGCACTGGACCTATGACACCTGGGCCCTGGCCCATGGCACGGGCAGCGCGATGGTGCAGGAGGGCTTCAAGAAATGGTTCTTCATCACCGCCGACTATGCTTTCGGCCAGGCGCTGGAAAAAGATACTTCGGCTGTTGTTACCGCCGCAGGCGGTGAAGTGCTTGGCGCTGTGCGCCATCCCTTCCCCGGCACCGATTTCTCGTCCTATCTGCTGCAGGCCCAGGCCTCAGGCGCCCAGGTGATCGGCCTGGCCAATGCCGGCGGCGACACCGTCAATACCATCAAGCAGGCGGCCGAATTCGGCATCACCCAGGCCGGCCAGTCTCTGGCAGGACTGCTGATCTTCATCACCGACGTGCATGCCCTTGGGCTTGAGACTGCCCAGGGCCTGGTGCTGACAGAAGCCTTCTATTGGGACCTCAACGACGAGACACGCGCCTGGTCCAAGCGTTTCGCCGAGCAGAATGGCGGCAACATGCCCACCATGGTGCAGGCCGGCGTTTATGGCAGCGTGCTGCACTATCTCAAGGCCGTGGAGGCGACAGGTGGCAAGGACACTGCTGCCCTGATGGACTGGATGAAAGCCAATCCAAGCCAGGATCCGCTGTTTGGCGAAGGCACGATCCGCGCCGATGGCCGGCACGTCCATGACATGTACCTGTTCAAGGTCAAGTCGCCGGCTGAATCCAAGGGTCCCTGGGACTACTACAATCTGATGGCAACCATTCCCGCCAAGGACGCCTTCCGTCCGCTGGCTGAGGGCGGCTGCGATCTGGTCAAGTAATGCCATCGGGCGCTCCGGCCCTGCCGGGGCGCCCAATTATCCAGGCCAAAAGAGAGACCGGATTTTTCAATGTTTGAGCTTTTGGGGATACCGCCACAGGCCCTGTTTGGCCAGCTGCTGCTGGGGCTGATCAACGGGTCGTTCTATGCGCTGCTGAGCCTGGGGCTCGCCGTCATCTTCGGGCTCCTCAACATCATCAATTTCAGCCATGGCGCCCAATACATGATGGGCGCGTTCGTGGCCTGGATGCTGATGACCTATGCCGGCATCAACTACTGGTGGGCATTGCTGATCGTGCCCATCGTGGTGGGCGCCACCGGCGTTGTCATCGAGCGGGTGATGATAGCGCGCCTCTACCACCTCGATCACCTCTATGGCCTGCTGCTGACCTTTGGCCTGGCGCTGATCATCCAGGGCCTGTTCCGCAACCAATATGGCGTTTCGGGGCTGCCCTATTCTATCCCGACAGAACTCTCGGGCGGCACCAACCTGGGCTTCATGTTCCTGCCCAATTACCGCGCCTGGGTGGTTGTCGCCTCCGCCGTTGTCTGCTTTGGCACCTGGTTTGCAATCGAAAAAACCAAACTGGGCGCCTATCTGCGCGCCGCCACCGAAAATCCCGTTCTGGTGGGCGCATTTGGCATCAATGTCCCGCGCATGATTACGCTGACCTATGGGTTCGGCGTCGCGCTGGCGGCATTGGCCGGCGTGCTCGCTGCCCCGATCTACTCGGTCAATCCCAACATGGGTGCCGATCTGATTATCGTCGTGTTTGCCGTGGTGGTGATTGGCGGCATGGGCTCGATCCTGGGCGCCATATTGACCGGCTTTGGCCTGGGCATCGTCGAAGGCCTGACGCGGGTCTTTTATCCGGAAGCGTCGTCGGTGGTGATCTTTGTCATCATGGCCCTTGTGCTGCTGGTCAAGCCAGCTGGCCTGTTTGGAAGGACAGCGTGATGACTACTCAATCGGAAACCGGCCTGGTCGCCGCCCCTGCAGCCCGCCCCGTCGGCACGCCCCGTCACCACGTCATCATCTTTTTTGTCCTATTGGCGCTGCTGCTGATTGCTCCCTTCGTGCTCTACCCCGTCTTTGTGATGAAGGTGTTGTGCTTTGCCCTGTTTGCCAGCGCGCTCAACTTGCTGCTGGGCTTTGGTGGGCTGCTCTCGTTCGGCCATGCCGCGTTCTTCGGCTCTGCCAGTTATGTGGCCGCGCATGCCGCCAAGGTCTGGGGGCTCAATCCCGAGATCGCCATTTTGCTTGGGGTAGGGGCTGCGGCGCTACTGGGACTGGGCATTGGCGCGCTGGCCATCCGGCGCCAAGGCATTTATTTCGCCATGGTGACGCTGGCCTTCGCGCAGATGGTCTATTTTATCGCCGTTCAGGCGCCCTTTACCGGCGGCGAAGACGGTATCCAGGCGGTGCCACGCGGCAGGCTGTTCGGCGTGATTGATCTGAGCTCTGACTTCACGCTCTATTTCGTGGTGCTGACCATTGTTGTGGCGGCGCTGCTGGGCATTTATCGCATCATCCACTCGCCCTTTGGGCAGGTACTCAAGGCCATTCGCGATAACGAGCCCCGCTCGATTTCGCTTGGTTACAAGGTCGATCGCTACAAGCTGGCCGTCTTTGTAATGTCTGCCTCGCTGGCGGGCCTGGCTGGCGCCACCAAGGCCATCGTTTTCCAGCTGTCCTCGTTGACCGATGTCTATTGGTCGATGTCGGGCGAGGTGGTGCTCATGACCCTGCTGGGCGGCATGGGGACAGTCTTTGGTCCGCTAGTCGGCGCCGCCGTCATCATCACCATGGAAAATTATCTGGCCGGATTCGGCGCCTGGGTGACGGTTATTCAGGGCGTGATCTTCGTGGCCAGCGTCATGCTGTTTCGCGAGGGCATTATCGGCGTTATCGCCAAATGGCTGAAAAAGCCACTGTAGTCGCCGCTCGCCCGATGGGCCGGGCATCCGCCCGGCCACGATGGCCAGATGCAACGGATCTGCCGCATCGTGTCTTGGCGCCCGGCATTCCAGTGAGACGAGATTCTGCCGGCGTAAAACCGATGTCGGCCTCTATCGGAACAGAGAGCGAAAGCGTCCCGCTCCCTCAAGAGCAGATGCCTCATCGACGTCAAAGGCACATCGCTGGAACAACACCCAAGTCGGATCCTGCTGGGATATGAAAGGTCATGGCGGAGAGAAAGGGATTCGAACCCTTGAGACGGTTCCCCGCCTACACACTTTCCAGGCGTGCGCCTTCGACCACTCGGCCATCTCTCCGCATCGCCTTGTCTCCGGGCTGGAATCGCCGGAGGGGCCGGCTGGTTGGCCGACGCGAGCGAGGCGCAATATACTTATCATGGGCGTGGGCGCAAGGGATCACGACACCGAGATGACGATTGTTTTTGTGGCAGTGGCTTCCCAGCTTGTGAGAAGGCCCGCGGGCATGGCACAAAGGTCAGGCGCGGGGGCGGAAACAGGTTGGCCAGCCTTGTTCGGATTCCCGCCGGCACCGGGAATGTGAATGCGGCTGATCTTGAGAATAGCGGGCACCTGGCTGATCGGCCTGGCCCTAGTGCTTCTGGTCATTGATGGCACGAGGTCTCTGGCGGCCAATGAGCTGGTGTTTGCCAGCCTGGACAGCCTGTGGCGACAGCTTCATCCCGATAGTCTGGCAGCAACGCAGGGCTTTTTCGGGAGCCGTATGTTTGCGGATCTGCTCGAGGTAGCGCTGGCGCAGATCCTGGCTTTGCCTGCCTTTGCGGTGTTTGGTGGTCCGGGCGTCCTGCTCGCATTGCTGGGACGCAAGCCGCGACACGACCGCTTCGTTCGGGAAGACCAGATCTGATGGTGCCGTAACCAATGGCGGCCTCAGGCCGAATAGTGCCGTGAAAGGAAACTGAACATGTTCTTCAAATCCAAACCCGCCACCGTCCCAACTGCCGCCGAGGCCCTGCTTGGCCGCGATGTCGCAATGCCGGTGGCACCCAGCCATTTCGTCAATGGCGAGGCGCTCAAAGGGCCCTATCCCGCTAATGCCGAAATCATCTATCTGGGCCTGGGGTGCTTTTGGGGCGCTGAACGCCTATTCTGGCAATTGCCCGGCGTGATCGTCACGGCCGTGGGCTACCAGGGCGGCAGCACGCCCAACCCAAGCTACGACGAGGTCTGCTCGGGCCGAACCGGACATACCGAAGCGGTCAAGGTGGTATTCGACCCCGCCAAGGTCAGCCTGGACGAGGTGCTCAAGACGTTCTGGGAAGAGCATAACCCGACCCAGGGCATGCGCCAGGGCAATGATGTGGG
>JAHJOS010000684.1 GCA_018820005.1 Alphaproteobacteria bacterium
GCATCCCAGGGGCTTTCGCACTCAATCGTCGCTTTTTGATCGCCGCCTCTGCGCAAGCCGCCTGATGCCCTTCTTGTCTCTCGACATGATCAGCTACACAACCGGTCAGCCGTCGTCACGCTTGGCGGTTCGTACTTGCGAATGGCGAGACGGAGAGGCGAGGGCACGTCCGCGAAAACCGCGCAAAACGATATTTGGCCAGTACCGTCAGCTTTCGCAAATTCAACACCTTGAGCGTTGTTCAAGGCGGGCGAATTACTCCCTTTGCGAATTGTTTAGACCCACTTTGTGCCCGTCTCCAATGTCAATCAGGTTGATTGGTTCCGGTGCGCTGTCAATGTCGAAAACCGGTGTGCCGACCTCGCCTTCCATACGGGGAAAGCGCCGTTTTTTATCAGATGGTTCTGGGATGGGCACGGCTTCTATCAAACGTTTGGTGTAAGGGTGCCGTGGATCTGCAAAAATTTGGTTGCGAGTGCCGATTTCGACGATCTGGCCGAGATACATCACTGCAACGCGATCCGAGATGTTCTCAACAACCGCCATGTCGTGAGAAATGAACAGATAGGCGATGTGGAAATCGTCCTGAAGCTCTTTTAGCAATTCAAGCACGCGGGCTTGAACCGATACATCAAGCGCGGAAACACTTTCGTCGGCAATGATCAGTTTTGGGCGAAGAGCAAGCGCGCGCGCAATGCAAACGCGTTGTCGTTGGCCGCCAGAGAGTTCATGGGGGTAAAAGTTCATGTGATCAGCGGTCAGACCGACGCGTTCAAAAAGTGCTGAGACCCGTTCTTTGCGTTGTATGGGGGAACCGATGCCATGGATCAGCATGGGTTCTGCCACCAGCTTACCAACGGGCATCCGCGGGTCGAGCGAGGCATAGGGATCCTGGAAAATCATCTGGATGTCGCGCCGCATGGCTTTCAGCCCTGCGCGGTCAAGATTGTGCATCGATTTGCCGGCAAGCCGGATATCGCCCTGAAAGGGAGCGAGCCCCACAATTGCTTTTGCAATAGTTGACTTTCCACAACCCGATTCACCAACGATGGAAAAGGTTTCGCGTTCGCCAATGTCAAAACTTACACCGGCAACAGCATGAACCTGTTGCCTGGTGCGGTCGAAAAAGCCGCCTTTTACATTGAAGCGGACAGCGAGGTTCTCCACCGAGAGCACCGGCTCTGGCCGCTTGGTTGTCTCGCTGCCTTTGTCCGCCGCATTGATCATGCCCGTGCCGAGGCGTGGAACGGCATCAAGAAGCGACTGCGTGTACTCAGCTTTAGGCTGCGTGAAAATATCGCGGACCGAACCGGATTCCACCATTTCGCCCGACTTCATCACGATCACCCGGTCGGCCATTTCGGCGACCACGCCCATGTCATGGGTGATCAGCATAATCGCAGTGCCGCGTTCGGTCTGCATATCACGAAGCAATTCCAGGACTTCACCCTGAACCGTGACGTCGAGGGCCGTGGTGGGTTCATCGGCAATCATCAGGTCCGGCTCGAGCGCAAGCGCCATGGCGATCATTACCCGCTGGCGCATGCCGCCCGACAGCTCATGCGGGTGCTGGCGCAGACGTTGTTCAGCCTGGGGAATGCGAACAGCATTGAGGGCATCCAGCGCCCTTTTGTATGCCGTTGCCTGATCGAATGAACGATGCGCCTGAATGGCTTCGACCAGTTGCTCGCCAATGGTCAGAACCGGATTGAGAGATGTCATCGGTTCCTGGAAAATCATCGCGACCCGATCGCCCCGGATTTTGCGCATCCGGGCTTCATCCAGACCGACAAGATCCTGATTATCCAGAATGATCGCGCCCGAAGACACCCTGACGGCGGGCTGGGGCAACAGCCCCATTATGGCGAGCGATGTCATAGACTTTCCCGAACCGGACTCGCCCGCAATGCAAAGTGTTTCGCCGCGGTTGAGTTTGAACGAAAGATCTTTGACCAGCGGAATATCACCGTCGGGAGTGCGGGCGACAATCGTCAGTCCCTCAACCGAGAGCACCGGCTTTTCCCCGTTGGCGGTGTCAACCGGCGCCGAAGCGCCGGATGCTGTCTTGGTGGTAGCTGCCTCACTCATTCGAAGACAGACCGCGGGAAGTAGAACGACACCACCCAATTCGGCATGTCCACGATTTCGCTGATGCGCAGGTCTCCGCAGGTGGATACCAGCATATAGGCATCAACCGGGTTCATGCCGCGTGTGGCGCACAACAGGTCGATCATGTTGGAGACGGCATCACGGGCGCCTGTCATCAGATCGGGTCCGATACCGGTGGTTACCTCATAACCCTTGGTATCGAGGTGCCGTGTGACCGGGCCGGGTGTGGTGAAGCGCGGTGTTTTCAGATGCGCGCCCTTGACCAGATCGAGCGTCAGGACAACATCCATCGGGCTTTCAATGGCCGTGCCGCAGACTTCCCCGTCACCCTGAGCGGCATGTGTATCGCCTACCGAGAACAAAGCACCTGTCACTTCCACTGGAAGATAAAGTGTGGTGCCTGCCGCCAGATCCCTGATGTCGAGATTGCCGCCAACGCGCCTTGGCGGCACGATGGAATGCAATCCGGGTTTCGCCAGCGCATTGCCGATCGTGCCGCAGAACGGCTTGAGCGGAACACGTCCTTCCTTGCCGAACAGGGCAGGCTCCATATGGTCGGGATCATATTTCCAGACATGCAGGGCTGCTTCCTTGAACTGGTCTGCCAGAAGTCCAAATCCGGGAATGTTGGCCGTCCAGCCAAAACCTGAGGGGGTGAAGCTGTCGATGGTGATCTTCAGCGCGTCACCGGGTTCAGCCCCTTCAACATAGATCGGCCCCGAAACCGGGTTGATCTTGCCGAAATCCAGTGTCTCGACATCTTTTACGGTGCTTGACGGGCCAAGTTGGCCCGCCGAACTGTCGTGGCAGTGAAACAGGATGGTTGATCCCGGCTCCACCCGCTCGGCCGGGGCAAATGAATTGTCCCAGCCGAAATGGTGCTGCGCACCGTGAATGGTGTAATTGCAATTATTGCACATCAGTCACATACACATAGTCATAATTGACGGGAATGGAGACCGGATCAACATAGAGGGCATCCGAGCCGCCCATGCGGGTTGACTTCATGGTGAAGCGCTGCTCGTTGAACACAGGCACCCATGGGGCATCTTCCATGATCTTGCCATAGACCTCGCTCCACATTTTGGACCGTTCCTCTGTCTTGGCGGGGGCAGTCATGGAATCGGCGGCTGTCGCCATCTTGTCGAGGTCTTCATTGCAATACCACGACCAGTTCCAGCCACCAGGCACGGCGCCGTCACACCCAAGAATCGGGCCGTAGAAATTGGATGGGTCCGGGAAGTCGGCAATCCAGGCCATGCCACCTGACCATATCATCGGCGCCTGATCCTTCTCGCCACCGGCGGCAATGACGTTTGCCTGGGCAAGGGACTGGATCGAGGCCTTGATGCCGATGGATGAGAGGTCCTGCTGGATGGCCTGTGCAATGCGGGGGTTTGGGTCGGTGTTCATGACGAACAGTTCGGTTTCAAACCCTTCTGAGAGTCCGGCTTCCGCGAGCATGGCTTTTGCTTTTTCTACATCATAGGCATATCCGGCATAAGCTGTGTCGTAGCCCGGCATCGACGGCGGCAGCGGCTGGTTGGCCGGAACCGCACGGCCATTGATGATCTGAACAATGCGCTCCTTGTTGATCGCCATGTTGACAGCCTGACGGACTTCCTTTTTGTCAAATGGCGGGATGGTGACATTCATGGTGATGTAACCGGTCTGCAGCTGGCCACCTTCGATGACCTGTGCCTTTTGCGCAGGATCGGCCATGACTTCCTGGAACTTGGCAGGCGGAATGCCATCGCCTGGAATGTCGACTTCGCCGTTCTGCAGGCGCAGAAGCGCCACGATAGGCTCCTGGCCAACTTCAAAAGTCACGCTGTCGAGATAGGGAAGGCCCGCGCGCCAGTAGTCGGCGTTGCGTTCAAAC
>JAHJOS010000685.1 GCA_018820005.1 Alphaproteobacteria bacterium
CCGGTCTCAATGAAGGCCAGAAGGTCAGCTTCGAGATCGAAAAGGGCCGCGATGGCCGCGCCAGCGCCACCAATCTGGCCGTTCTCTAAAGCCTTGCTGCGGGCCGCTGTCCTTTTTGGGCAGCGGCCCGTGCCTATTTGCGGAGCCGTGCCATGCACAAATATGCCGTCGACCAGACCCTCGATCTCCTGCCCAGCCACGGCAGCAGCACCCGGCGCGCCGCGCCCTGCCGCATCGTTGCCCTGTTGCCCTTCGAGGGGCGCCTGGTGCAATACAAGGTGCAGTCCAGCCTTGAGAGCTATCAGCGCATCGTCAGCGAGAACGATCTGCGCGTGCCCGCCGAGGCCGTTGTGGCCATCGCCGCGCCGCAGGACGACACAGCGGCGCAATAGCGCGACAAAATAGCTGTTCGCCCGGGCCGGCAATCGGCTAGCATCGCCCCATGACCCAGAACCATACCCTCGCCGATTTCACCCTGCCGCTCCTTGATGGTGCCCTCCAGCCGCTGTCGGCCTATGCCGGCAAGCTGGTGCTCATCGTCAATACCGCCTCCAAATGCGGGCTGACCCCGCAATATGAGGGGCTCGAACACCTCTACCAGACCTATGGTGACAGGGGTCTGGTGGTGCTGGGCTTTCCCTGCAACCAGTTCGCCGGCCAGGAGCCGGGCAGCGCTGCGGAGATCGCCGAGTTCTGCAGCCTGACCTATGATGTCAGCTTCCCCATGTTCGCCAAGATCGACGTCAATGGCCCCGACCAAAGCCCGCTTTATACCTGGCTCAAGGCCGGCCATCCGGGCGATATCGAATGGAATTTCGCCAAGTTCCTGATCGATCGCGATGGCACCGTCGCCCAGCGCATCGCGCCCGATACCCAGCCCGAGGCCCTGGTCCCGGCCATCGAGCGCCGGCTCTAGGCTGGCGCAGCCATGGACTCAAGCGCGCCCAGGCCCAGCGTTGCCATCACCTATTGCACCCAGTGCAACTGGTTGTTGCGCTCGGCCTGGATGGCGCAGGAACTGCTCTCTACCTTTAGCCTCGAACTGGGCGCGGTTACTTTGGTGCCCGGCACAGGCGGCATTTTCGAGATTTCAATCGATGGCCATCTGGTCTGGGAAAGAAAACGCGATGGCGGCTTCCCCGATGTGAAAGCGCTTAAGCAGTTGATACGCGACCAGATTGATCCCCAGCGCGATCTTGGTCATATCGACCGGGCCAAACTGCCCCCTTCCAATTGATCACGCAGCGGTTAGTCTTTGGCTTGGCCGGCACGACCGCGCCGCAACATTGGGGAGGGAGGCCAAATGGCCCATAAGTTCAAGATCAGCGCCGCCGCCAACGAACAATTCAAATTCGCCTTTGTCTACAATGCCGAAAAGATCTTCTGGTCGGAAAACTACAAGGCCAAGGCCAGCGCCAGATCGGCCATCGACTCGCTGAAAGCACACGCGCCGGCTGCCACTACGGTCGATATGTCGACGGGTGAAACCGGCTCAGGCTATCGGTTTGAAATTGTCGCGTCCAAGGACGGACAGCATTTCGTGCGCTTCGTCGCCAGCAATGGCGAAACCATGGTGCGCACCGAAACCTACAAGTCAAAATCCAGCGCCAAGAACGCCATCGCCTCGCTGATCAAGAACGGTCCGGGCGCAGACGTGCTCGATGAAAGCTGAGCGGCGGAAGGGTCACGGCAAAATCTGAGGTTCCAACCGTCGGGGCCGTAGTTTAATCTCCCGGTCACATTCATTTTCCGGGAGACCGCCGCTTCATGTCCGACCTTAGTTTGCGCCTTGCCGCCATCGCTGCGTCGCTTGTTCTGAGCCTATCGGGTGTGCAGGCGCAGGACCTGCCCGACCTGGCCGGTCGCGAGATCGTTGCCGTGACCGAAAACGCCTATGTGCCGCTCAATTTTGCCGACCCGGCCACGGGCGAGGGCATCGGCTTTGAATATGATCTGTTCAACGACATCGCCAAGCGTCTCAACGCCAAGGTCAAATGGGAACTATCGAGCTGGGACGTGATGATCCAGTCGGTGCGCGATGGCCAGTTCGATGTCGGCATGGATGGCATTACCATCAATGACGAACGCAAGGCGCAGGTGGATTTCTCCGACAGCTACCTGACCAGCCAGCAGCTAATGCTGGTACGGGCCGACGAAACCCGCTTCACCGACGCGGCCAGCTTCGGCGCCAACCCCGATTTCCTGGTGGGTGCACAGGCCGGCACCACCAATTTCTATGTCGCGGTCTATGATGTGCTCGATGGCGATGAAGCCAATCCGCGCATCAAGCTGTTCGATACGTTCGGCGCGTCTGTGCAGGCGCTGTTGGGCGGCGACATCGACACCGTGCTGATGGACCAGACCTCGGCGGATGGCTACATCGGCGCCAATCCGGGTGCGTTCAAGGTCATCGGCACGCCGCTGGGATCGGAAGACTTCGGCTTCATTCTGCCCCCTGGGTCCGACCTTGCAGCCCCCATCAATGCTGCCCTGGCCCAGATCAAGGCCGACGGCACCATGGAGGCGCTGCAAAAGAAGTGGTTCTACGATTATAACGCCGCGCAATAGGCTAGAAGCCGATGCGGCAGGGGACGCTTCTCTCCTTCCGCATCGGCTCTCGATCCCGGAGTGGCGCCGAAATCGACCCTCAGGGCCCTTTGTGCCGCTGTTCGCCTTGCCTCAATGATCGGCCAACATGACTTACGCCCCCCGCAAGCCCTCCGTTCTGTCGCGCGTGCCATGGTGGCTGGTGGCCATTCTGCTGCTGTTCGTGCTGGGCTATTGGGGCATTGCCACCGATGCCACTTATTCTCAGATCTTTCAGACTGTTTCGGGTGGTTTGAAAACCACGCTCTGGGTGACGCTGGTCGCCTTCGTATCGGCAACCGTGCTGGGCCTTCTGGTGGCGCTGGCGCGAACATCCGGCAATCGACTGCTCTCGGAACTGGCCACGTTCTACGTCGAAATTATCCGCGGTATACCGGTCCTGGTATTCCTGTTCTACGTCGCCTTCGTGGGCGCGCCGGCCATGGTGGTGGCGGTCAACTGGCTGCTGCAACCACTAGGCACGGTGATCACCGTTCGGCAGTTCGACTTTGCCTGGCGCGCCATTGTCGCATTGACGGTCTGCTATTCCGCCTTCATCGCCGAGATCTTTCGCGCGGGTATCGAAGCAGTAACGCGTGGCCAGCTCGAAGCGGCGCGCTCGCTTGGCCTGAGCCGCTGGAAGTGTTTCCGCCTGGTCATCTTCCCCCAGGCGCTGCGCACGATTCTGCCACCGCTGGCCAATGATTTTGTGTCCATGATCAAGGACAGCGCGCTGGTTTCGGCCCTTGGCGTTCAGGATATCACCCAATTGGGCAAGGTCTATTCCTCGGGCAGCTTCCGGTTTTTCGAGACTTATAATGTGGTGGCGCTGCTCTATCTCACGCTCACCATCTCGCTGTCGCTGCTGGTTCGCGTGCTGGAACGGTATCTCAAGCAAAACCAGCGCTGAGCCCATCGCCCCTTGCGTCACGGCCCACCATTGCCCATCTGTGCTTCACAACCCCGGGAGTGCCTCATGAACCGTCTTGCCGCCCTTGCCGTAGCGTCCGTCCTTGCCGTGTCGCTGGCTGCCTGTGGCAATAGCCGCGAGGTCGCCAGCGTTGGCGTCGACTGGACCGGCAATGATATCGCCATCGATGCGCTTGCCGACCCACAGGTCGACGGCGTCGTGTGTCATCTGGCCTATTTCAACCGCTCTTTCATCGACCGCGTCAGCCAGGGCAATTGGTTCGAGGATCCTTCCTATTCGGCGCTCGATTGTTCAGTCGTCGGCCCGATCACCATCGGCAACATCAGCACTCGCGGCGGCGGCGAGGAGATCTTCAAGGAAGGTCGCTCGCTGATCTGGAAGTCGCTGCGGGTGACGCGCATCTATGATGCTGCCAACAATGCGCTGATCTATCTGGCCCATGCCCGCCAGGTCCAGCAGGGCAGTGGCAAGATGAGCCTGTCGGTGATCCCGCTGGCCCCCGAACAGGTCACCTGGACCAACGGGGCACCTAAGGCGCCTTGACCCAGGCTTAGCGGGGACCATGCTGCGGGGGGCGCGGCCCATGGAATGTCATGGCGCACGCCGGTCCCACTACAAAAAAGCATTCCCTCACAGGCCGCTTCTATGGGCCTGTGAGACCACGATATTGTACTGACCAGACAATGGGCCGTGAGGGCCCGGCAAGGAAGAGCACATGTCCATTCTGATTGGCGATACCGCGCCCGATTTCACCGCTGATTCCAGCGAAGGCCCGATCCATTTTTATGACTACATCGAAGGGTCTTGGGCGGTGCTGTTCAGCCACCCCAAGAACTTCACCCCGGTCTGCACCACCGAACTCGGTTTTACAGCCAAGCTCAAGCCCGAGTTCGACAAGCGCGGCGTCAAGGTTCTGGGGCTGTCGGTCGACAAGCTCGAGGATCATGCCGGCTGGGCCAAGGACATCGAGGAAACCCAGGGCACCGCGCTGAACTTCCCGCTGCTGGCCGACACCACCGGGGAAGTCGCGCGCAAGTACGACATGATCCACCCTAATGCCGACAACACGCTGACCGTGCGCTCGGTCTTCGTCATCGGCCCGGACAAGAAGGTCAAGCTCAAGATCGAGTATCCGGCTTCAACCGGCCGCAACTTCAATGAAGTCCTGCGCGTCATCGATAGCCTGCAGCTCACCGCCAAGCACTCGGTCGCGACCCCGGTCAACTGGGAGAATGGTGACGATGTCATTATTGCGGCCTCGCTGAACAACGAAGCGGCCAAGGCCAAGTTCCCCGAGGGCTGGAAAGAGCTCAAGCCCTATTTGCGCATCGTGCCGCAGCCCAAGGGCTGATCGGCGCAGGCGTGCCTATGAACAGGGGGCGGTGGTGACACCGCCCCTTTCGTTTCAGGCCGCTACAGTTGCGTCCTGTCCTTCGGCCTGTTGCATAAGCCCGACCATGTGCCATGCGGCGGCCAGTGCCATAGCTGCCACAACAAAGCCCAGCGCATAGAGCGGGACCATTGCCGCTATGACATCGTGCGGTGCTGTTGCGCTGGCCAATCCCGCTCCATTGGCTGCAACACCCGCCAGCGCCGCACCAATGGCACCACCGGCCGATTGCGTGGTGGGCACCAGAGCTGAGGTGCGGTCACGCTCAGCGTCGCTGGCTGCTTCCATCATGGAAAGGTTCAAATAGCCATTGCAGGTGCCAAAGCCGGCGCC
>JAHJOS010000686.1 GCA_018820005.1 Alphaproteobacteria bacterium
CCTTGACCCCATTTTCCCAGCGCAACGCATTGCCGCGAATAACGGGCCATTGATATTCCGGAAACACCGACAGCAGCCCACTTTCGCCGTGCACCATCACCGCCATGGCTTCCGTCATGGTCTCGCCCACCAGCGCAATCGGGCTGATGCGTTGCGCCACCAGGCTACGCACCCATTCGGCCCCAGTCCGCGTCTTGCCACAGCCGCGCCCACCCATAAACAGCCAGGTTGTCCAGTCGCCCGGCGGTGTCCTCTGCGGCTCATGGGCCCAGTGCGACCAGTCGAAGAACTTTTCCTGCTGTTTGATCGACGACATATGCTCGAGCTCGGCAAGCTCGGCGGCCAGCTTAGCGTCGGTGGAACTGTTCAATGCGCTTGACCAGTTTTTCGCGCAGCGCCTCGGGGTCGCGCGGCGGCCTCGGCTTGTCGGCCTTGTCTTCGGCGGTTGTCGCGCCGGCCATGGTTATCATTTTGTCGGCTGCCTTGATCAAATCGTTCAATTGCTGTGCCTCCTTGTCGCCCAGTGTGTCCCCGTCGGCATTGGCCAGCTTGACGATCTGGCGCACCAGCACGGCGAAGAGCCAGTCGAGTGCCGTGCCCCCACGCCCCACCTTGCGCAGGCGTCGCCCGACCCAGCGTCCCCGGCTCCGCCGATGCTCAAGCGCCGCCTTGGTCACGCCAAAACGCTCGCGGATCAGCCGCACCGGTTCATCGGTCAATTCATAGGCGCGCCGGATCGCCACCCAATCGGTGGCGTCATCAGGTCCGCGTGCTGTCATGGATGGTCCGGCCCCGTCGCCGGGTGATCGGCGTCACTGCCGCCTCACCCACTTTTCCGACTATGCCTGAACACTAGCACACCAGCGTCACGCGGGGATTAGTAGGATAAGTTTGCTGCGCTGCACCCTGCCCAGGACACGGCGCTAACCAGTGCACGCGCGACTACTTGTGCGGCGCTGGCGAGGACGTGACCGTCTATGCCGGGCCGATCGGCTTTGATTTCGCCCCTACCGATGATGCCCAGAACAGCTTTGGCATCAATGTCGATTTCAAGCTCATGGATGCGGCTGGCACAGTGCTGAGTGAAAATCCCGATTTTATGGCCCTGCAGCTCAAGAGCCATTCACAGAACAAGGACATGTACCTCACCCTGACGCTGACCCTTAGGGGCCCGCCCGCCGGGGGCTAAGTGCTCGAATATAGCGGGCATCACCTGTCATCGGGTGAAACCGCTGTTATCACCATGCCATTCAGCCTCACCACGCCCTGATCGAGCAGCGACGCCGGTCATGGCCGGCGTCGTACGCTTTTGATTGACGGCCGCGGTAATGGCGCGGCGTGCCGTCGGCCCCGTCAGGCTTGACGCTGATTGGACGGGCGCTCGGACTTGCGCGCCAGCAACGCCAGGCAGGCTGCCCCCAGAGCCGATTTCAGAACCGCACCAATCAAAAATGGCGCCACGCCATAGGTCACCGCCTGCTCGACGCCTATCGACACCGCCAGCCAGGCTGCGCCGACCACAAGGCAAACTGCATTGCAGACCAGGAAGTTGACGAAGGCGAGCAGCGGACGCTTGCCGCTCCAGCCCTTTTCGACCAAATAGCCGACCAGCGCGCCCGCGACCGGGAAGGCGAAGAGGTAGCCAGCCGTCGGCCCCACGAAATGATGGGCCCCAGCGGCGCCGCCGGACAGCACCGGCAGGCCCATTGCGGCTTCCAGCAACCAGGCCACGATGGTGATGGCGCCCAGTCGCCAGCCATAGAGTGCGCCCACCATGGCGACACCGAAGGTCTGCATGTTGACCGGCACGGGCAGCATGGGGACTTCCACCCAGGAACATGCCGCCAGCAAGAAAGTGCCGATGACGACAGCGCCGATGCGCCATGCCAGGGGACGCGTGCCCAGCGACAGCGGATTATAGATTGTTTTGGCAGTAGACGTGACGGGGTTTTGCATAAATGGGCCCTTGGTGATAAAATTATAGATTAAATTCACATTCTATCGCTAAAGGAATCCATAAAACGGCGGCTATGGCAAGGCAGATCACGCGCTAAACGCGCGGCTGTGCAGGTTTTGCTGGCTTCGGGCCATTGTGTGCGGTCCACTGCACGTGTCGCGCCAACAGCGAACAGGCCGTTTCCACGTCGCCGGCCCGCAGCGCGAACAGAATCGCCTTGTGATCCCGATCGGTCGGCGCGTCCCACTCTGCCCGCCACCCGGAAAACAGAAACCTGGCACTGGCGCTGTGCAGATCATCGATGGCCCTGAGCAGGCGGGGTAGGCCGCAGGGCGTCAGGATCAGCCGGTGAAAGCTGCGATTGGCATGCTCCCAACTCTGCACATCGGTTGCCCGATCGGCATCGCGGTTGATCTGTTCGGCCTCAGCCAGCAGCGCCTTGGTGTGGTGCGGCGCGGCGTGCCGCAGCGCCAGCACCTCGAGGGCGGCCCGCATCTCGGCCACTTCGCGTATGTCGTTCAGGCTGAAGCCGGCGACACGCACGCCGCGGCGCGGCTCGCTGACTACAAGCCCCTGCGCCTCAAGCCGCCTGAAGGCCTCTCGGACGGGCACGTGGCTGGTGCCGAACTCTTCGGCGATGTGGTCCTGCGCAAGTCGCGCACCAGCCTCAAACCCACCGCCGATAATGCGCTCGGCCAGGGCTTTGCTGATGCGGTCCGCGATGGTGTCTGATTTGCTCTCGGTCATGGATTATAGATAATTCACGACGCAAAGCCGGTCCAGTGGGCCGGTAGCGAACCCACGCGCAATTTTCAGTCCCGACCGTCACCTATTTTGCGGCAGACGCCTCGCGGGCAAACGCCGATGCCTCTTCCAGCACCGACAAATCGCTCTTGGCCGTCAGCGCCTCTTTGGCCCGGGCAGCGGCGTCGCGCGCCATGGCCAGTGCCGGTGCCGCGAGCATGGGGTTGGCTGCGGCGATCATGCGCAGCGCTACCAAAAGGCGCAGCACGACCTCGATGGTGCCGGCGCCATCCCGCGCAATGGGGCGAAAGCCATCCACGACTAGGTCCGTGGGATCGAGTGGCGGCACGCTGACGCGGTCATAGCGTGCTTTGCCGTTGCCATCAGGGTCGACGTCGGCTTCGGGTGGGCGGGTGACCAGCACGCGCACCAGCGTGCCGATCACGTCGATGGCCGTGCCGGGGTCGTTGATTCCCGGCGACAGGGCCTTGCTGGCAATTTCACCCAGCACCACCAGGCCAAAGCGCGGATCGCTGAAAAACGTGCGGCTGTCGCCCAGCACAAAGGCGCCCAGCATGGCGTCGACGGCCTCGTCCGGCACCACGCCACCGACCTGCAGCAGCGGCCGATCGGGGCCGACATAGGCGCCCGGCCGCGCCAGCACGCCGATGGTCAGGTTATGCGCCTCGGCAATGCGCTGCAGCACGCCGGCGTCGAAATGCTGCACATAGCCCACAGTGCGGGCAGCGATGGCCATGCCCTCGGGCGCCACGATCTGTTCGGTGCAGTCAAAGCACGGATGCGCCGACAAGGTCTCGAAGGCATCCCGCGCGGCCTTTTCTACCCGGTCTATTGTATGACCAACTCGCCCAATCGCCGAGATCTGGCCGATCCAGCGGATCAGCGCCGTTACCACCAGCAGCAGCACAGCCAGCGTCACGCCAAACAGGAACAGCCGCCCTGCTTCGCTATAGATGCCCGACGACAGCCCGATGATGCCCACCACCGAAAACAGAAAAGCGCCAATAAACACCGAAATGGAGGTCTGGGCGCTGCGGTCGCCGATGATGAGCGGCACGGCGCGCGGCGTGGTGGCCGACGAGGCGCTCACCAGCGCGCTGACCATGGTGGACAGCGCAAACACCGCCACCGTCAAAAGGCTCGACGCCAGAATGGTCAGGATCGACATCAGCCCGCTCGAAGGCACCGTAAAGGGCAGCGTCTTTGGCGCGAACTGGGCCAGCACATAGGCAATGGCGATGCTGAACACCGCCAGCGCCGAGAAGGCGGCGGGCAGAAACCACATGCGCTGGGCAAACTGGCGCAATTGAAAGGCAATCTGGCTCATCAAAACTCCTCGCGGCGCGCGTCGTCCGACCGCTCGTCTGAAACCCTTGCCCAAAACGGCCCGGAAAGCCAGTGCTGCGCGCCACCACTTGGCCCCGCGCCTTAGCGTGCGGCGGTGGCTGGTCCGAACTTACGCGCGGCATCCATTGCCAATCCCAGCCCCACGCTGCCCAGCACGTCGGTCCGCACCAGATCGGCGTCGGGGAACATGGCCTCCAGCCGCTTGGCGATGGCGGGCACCTGGGTCGATCCGCCCGTCAGGATCAGGCTATCGATGGCGCCAATGCCCACCCCTGCCCGGCGCAGCGTCTCCGCAATGGTTGTCTCGATGCGCTGCACCGAACTGGCCAGCGCCGCCGACAAATCGTCCAGGGTCATCACCGTCTCGATGGTCTGGTCACGCACGGCAAAGGAAAACGGCGTGCTGTCCGCATCGGACAGGGCGATCTTGGCGCCTTCGACAGCCCCCACCAACCGGTGACCGAGCCGGTCTTCGATCAGTTCGATCATGGTCTCGACCTTGTCGGCTTCCACCGCCTCGTTACGGGTGCCCCGCAGGTCGCGCAATGCCTTGGCATTGTAGAGCCGGTTGATGCGGTGCCAGGTCGAGAGATCATAATAGGGCGCCACCGGCAGGTGCCGCTTGCCGTCGCGGGTCAGGCTGCCCAGCCCCAGTTCGGGCATCACCTTGGTCATCGACAGCAGACGGTCGAAATCGGTGCCGCCGATATGCACGCCTGCCGTGGCCAGGATATCGCCGCTGCGATCGCTGGCCCGCGCACGTTCCGGCGATACGCGAACCACGGAAAAGTCGGAAGTGCCGCCACCCAGATCGACGATCAGTGCCAGCCGCTCTGCCGTCACCTGCCGCTCATAGTCGAGCGCGGCGGCAATGGGCTCGAACTGAAAGTCGATATGGCGGAAACCCTGGGCCCGCACCGCGCCAGCCAATTGCTCCTGCGCGGCGGCATCTGCCACCGGGTCATCGTCGACAAAGTGCACCGGCCGGCCGCACACCACCGAATCGATGGGTTCACCCAATTCGGTCTCGGCACGCTGCTTGAGCTGGGCGATGAACAGGCCCAGGATTTCGATGAAGCC
>JAHJOS010000687.1 GCA_018820005.1 Alphaproteobacteria bacterium
GACTCGAACCGGTCGCTCAGCTCAACGCCATAGGCCCCGATATTCTGGACGGGCGCGGCGCCCACGGTCCCCGGGATACCCGCCAGATTTTCCAGCCCCCACAGCTGCTCATCGACCGTGTAGGCGACGAGGTCGTGCCAGGTTTCACCGGCCTGCGCCTCGACAATGAGCTCAGCTTCACCCCCCGCCCTCACCACCCGACCACGGGTCGACATTATGGCCGTAATCCCGGCATATCCCTCGCTCAGAATGACATTGCTACCCTCGCCCAGCATACGGACCGGCAGACCCATCTGCTCGGCCAGCGCGAAAAGGGACGGGAGTTCTGCCTCCTCGACAATGGCACGGGCGAATTGCGAGCGCGCACCAAGCCGGAAGGTATTGTGTTCAGTCAGATCGTAATCGCGCGACAGAAACTGGCTCATGGCATCCAACATCCACCGCTTTGCACGCGGGCTCAACCTGCGGACGCGCAAAAGCCGATGCCAGCAGATATCGCGGAACAACGGGGCGAACAGAAGCGGGAGGAACCGAACCGGGCAGGACCTGCATCCCGGCGCGTTTACTGATCAGGCAGCGCGGATCTGCACTACAAGTGCTTCTAGCCGGCGCGCAAGGCTGCGGCGATAGAGACTTGTTGTCTGCGCCTCCACCTTGTCGAGCAACCAGTTGCGAAATGGACGCAAGTTTGCGGCGCTTTTGCCATCCAGCATCGTAGCGAGGTTTCTGGCCAGTGGCGACAGCATGAGGTGACCGGGTGGCAGTACCAGCAGTTCACGCAACGCCGAGGACACTTTGTCCCAGTCTCCGCGGGCGACATGATGGGTGACATTGCCGTAGTGGCCATGTCCCTTGATCTCGGCCACGAGCAGCTCGGTCAGGGACTCAAGAAAAGTGGCGCTGCCGTCCTCAAGCACGAGACACTGCGTGGCTTGGGGGCTGATTGGATCAATTTTCATCAACTGTTTCCTCCGTGCATGACCTCCTCGTAGGGCACAGCACCGACCACTTCGTTGCGCTCGCGCAAGGATACCGGCAAGAAGTCGCGATGCTGCTGCAGGACTAACAGTCAACCAGAGGCGATGGTTCGGCAAGGTGAGTTGGCCAAAGCATGAACGAGAACACTGGCTGGGGCCGCCCGACGACGTGCTTCGGCAGTTCGACAGGAAAGCGTGCCGCTGCCTCCGCCAGTCCTGCCAGGGCATCGGGCGTGATTCCAATCAGATCGAGCAGACGCGTATCCGCACCCGGGGATAACTGACGCAGTGACCTGGCGGCCCTCCCCGCGTGGCGCGTGGCGGCCAGCCACTTTCCTTCCCGGATCTTTACCCCGGTCGCCGCCAGCATTATCAGGGCTTTGAAGAGGGTTCGATCCTGAACACGGCCTTTGGCAGCGAGCCACATCGGCTCCCATGCCTCATGCGCCTCCCAGTAATAGCCATGGTTGAAGAGATCGATTCCCCATTGCAGGGCATCGGTTGGAGAGACCGAAATTTGCGCACTCGGCGCGATTTCCTGTTGGAAGCTGTGACCGCCGGGGTCCCGCACCGGGTGAGGCTGCTTGCTGCCAGGCAGATAGGCGTAGGCGGGGAAGTCCCTATGATTCAACAAGCGTGGTCGAGCCAAGTTGGCCATGTCTGTCCTCCGATCCCAAACACTCAGAGCGCGTTGGGCGATTGTCTGCAATGGCGCGCAACCTCTGAAGGCTGTCGGCATATGGCGGGCCGTCCGGGTCCGACTGGCACGATAGGCAAAGGCAATTGGCACTCGATGGCGCTGCCGCATGACGGTCCAATATGTCGCGGGCCTTTTCGTTTGGGGCAACTGACCGACTAGGCCTATGGTCATGCCAAGCCTACCGAACCGGGAGTCGGGCATGCCTGATCGAAGTGCATTACAGGCCAATTCGCGCCCAATTATGCTGTCAGTGGGCAGAGGCATTCGCTGCACCTGCCCCAATTGCGGCGAGGGCAAGCTCTTTTCCGGCTATCTTCAGCAGAACGCGCGTTGCCAGAAGTGCGACGAACCGTTGGGACGCTACGATGCAGGGCTGCTCACCGCGCTGCTGGTGGGGCTGATTATCGTACTCCCCAGAGTGACGGCTCGGTCAACCTCTCCGAATTGTACTCATGGCAGAGGGCATCGACGGCCCGTTCGAACAGCTCGAAGCGGCTGGCGGGCCAAACACCGCCGGTGACGACACCCGAATGTAGTAGGCTCAAGCTCAAGGGACTTTCTAGGAAAGCCGCCGCACCTCGCGCGTGGGCTTGCCTCGTGAAGTCGGTCGGATCGGTGGCGCCAAGAGCGGCCAGCACCTTGATGGCTTCGTCTTCGCGGAGCGGAAGCAAGTGCGCAACGATGATTTCTTCCTCACCGGCCGCGCGTTGCATAGCTTTGAGATCGGCGGCATCGCGCCAGTCCTCGGCCCGGCAAGTCAACCGCCACTTTGCGACCCGCGCGCCGACAAGCGCATTGGCGAGCTGCAACAGCTTGTCCGTCCGATTTTCGCCTGATCGGTATTCGTCGA
>JAHJOS010000688.1 GCA_018820005.1 Alphaproteobacteria bacterium
GCTCCACGCTGACGGGACGGGAACCGGGTCAGGCCGCTCCATGCCAGGCATTGATCTGGGCAGCGCCGTGCTGCAGGCAGTCGAATCCGGACTCATCGTCAAAGGCGGCGGGCATGCCATGGCAGCCGGTATTACAATAAAGTCGGGTCAGCTCGGACCCTTGCGGTCTTTCCTCGCCGATACGCTGTCCGTAGACGTCGCCAGCGCCCGGGCTGCCAGTTCGCTCAAGGTTGATGCGGCGCTGACCGCACGCGGCGCGTCCCTCGATCTGGTGCGCGATCTGGAGCGGGCAGGGCCCTATGGCTCGGGCAACCCCGGCCCGGTCTTCGCCTTTCCCGCCCATCGCGCCAAGTTCGCCCAGGCTGTCGGCAAGGGCGGCCACGTCAGTTTTGCCCTGGTCTCCGAAGACGGCGCGCGGCTCAAGGCTATTGCCTTTCGTGCTGCCAGTAGCGCGATCGGCGATGCCCTTTTGCGCGGCAACGACGGGGCGTTTCACTTTGCCGGCAGCCTCGGGATCGATCACTATCAAGGTCGCGAACAGGTACAGTTTCGCCTCACCGATCTTGCTAAGCCCAAGGGATGACTGAAACTTTTAGCTGATCTAGCGCGTTTCTGGTTGCGTAAGAGGCCTAACGACACTGAGGGACCACACCGATCATGAACGCCACGAATATCGCCGTCATTGGATCGGGAATATCTGGACTTTCAGCGGCTTGGCTGCTTTCTCAGACTCAAAATGTCACCATTTTCGAACAGGCGGGGCGTCTGGGCGGCCACTCCAACACGGTGACGGCCAAAGTGCCTGAGGGTGAGGTTGCCGTCGACACCGGCTTCATCGTCTACAACGAGAACAATTACCCCAATTTGACCGCCTTCTTTGACCACCTCGGCGTGCCAACGGTCGATTCCTGGATGAGCTTTGCCGTCTCCATCGGCGAGGGAAAACGCGAGTACTCCGGCGAGTATCTCAATGGTCTGTTTGGCCAGCGGCGCAACATCATCCGTCCTGAGCACTGGAAGCTGGTGGGAGACATCCTGCGCTTTTTCCGGGCCGCCGAAAAGCAGATTGCCCAGTGCCCAGATGACCTCTCGATTGCCGAATTTCTTGACCGCTTCGGCTATTCGCGGGTGTTTATCCAGGATCATATCCTGCCGATTTCGGCGGCTATCTGGTCTACGCCGTCGCGCGAGATGCTGAGTTTTCCTGCCAAGACCTTCATTGAGTTCTTTGCCAATCACTCCCTGTTGCAGGTCAACAACCGACCGCTCTGGCGCACCGTTAACGGTGGCAGCCAGCAATATGTCACCCGTATCGTCAGCCACGCGCCCTTTGAAAGTGTTCTGAATGCTCAGATCAAGGCCGTGGAGCGCAATTCAACCGGTGTGGAACTGGTTTTTGCTGATGGCAGCCGCCGCGGCTTCGATCAGGTGGTCTTTGCCTGCCATGCTGACCAGGCGCTCGCATTGCTCGCAGATCCAAGCGAAGCCGAGCGTGACGTTCTAGGAAGCTTCCGGTTCAGCAAGAACCGCGCGACGCTTCATACCGATGTCAGCTTCATGCCGAAACGCAAGCATCTGTGGTCCTCATGGAACTACCTGCGCAAGGCAGGCAGCGAGTGCGACCTGAGCCTGACCTATTGGATGAACGAACTGCAGCCGCTGCCGACAAAGTCCAACCTGTTTGTTACGCTCAACGCCTATCGCGACTTTGCGCCGGGCAGTGTGCAGTACGAGGTCGACTACGAACATCCACTGTTCGATGGGCGGGCCATCGCGGCGCAGCGCAACCTCTGGCAGATCCAGGGCGTGCAGCAGACCTGGTTCGCGGGCGCCTGGATGGGCTATGGTTTCCACGAAGACGGGCTGCAGGCGGGTCTGGAAGTTGCCGAGCGGATCGGCCCCAACCAGCGGCCCTGGACGGTTGCCGAGGCGCGGGGCCGTATTGCCCATAACTGGGTTGAAGGAGACCGGCAGCAGTGGGCAGCCCAATAGCGCCCCGCGCCGACAGCGCCGGCGCGATCTATGTGGGAGACGTCGTGCACAAGCGGGCTCGGCCCGTCCGCCACAATCTGCGCTACCGGGTGTTCTCGATGCTGGTCGATCTCGATCAGCTTGATTCTCTTGATGAGAAACTGCGCTTCTTCTCATTGAATCGATTCAATTTTGTGTCTCTGATGTCCAGGGATTTCGGCCCCCGGGACGGCAGCAGTATCGCGTCATTTATCCGTGCTCGCGCGGCAGAGGCAGGGGTCCCCGACATTGCCCGCATCCGGATGCTGGCTTATCCGCGGCTGCTCGGCTTTGCCTTCAATCCAATCACCGCATACTTTTGTGAAGACAGTCGGGGTGCCGTGCGTTTCATGGCCTATGAAGTACGCAACACCTTTGGCGAGCACCATTTTTACCAGGCCGAAATTGCCGCTGGAGCGACCGAAATCACGCACGAAAATCCCAAGGCGTTCTACGTATCCCCGTTCAATTCAATGGCCGGAAACTATCGCTTCTCTGTGCGGCCACCGGCGGAAAATGTGTTTCTGGGCATTACCCTGTCGGATGAAGACGGCGGCCTGGTAACGACCTACTTCGATGCCGGCCGACGGGAGCTTACCGACGCAACGCTCTTGAAGCTGCTGCTTGCATATCCACTTATGACCGTTAAAGTGGTGATCGGTATACACTGGGAAGCTCTGCTTTTGTGGCTCAAGGGTGTGCCGCCGACGCTTGGATTGCGGCGCCTGCTCAAGAACGGGCGCCAAGTGTAGCGAAATGTTGGATCGTTTCGACCAATGACAAAAACAGCAATTGATAGCACCCAGACAGGTGTAACCCCGTGGACCAGCTTCATTTCCTGGCTGGTGGACCGTATTGGCGTGTCGCTGATCGGCAACCCAAGTCGCGGCGGCATTACCGTGATATTTCCCAATGGACGCACCCGCACTGTCGGCAGGCCCGCCACAGGTGAGCATGCCGTTCTGCGCTTGAACAATTTCAAGGTCCTGAGCGAAGCCATGCAGCGTGGCACCGTCGGTTTTGCCGCCGCCTACATGCGTGGCGACATCGAGGTCGATGACCTGACGGCGCTGTTCCGCTTCTTCCTGCAGAACCGCGACATGTTCGAGAAGGCCAATCCTGGCTTCTTCCGCCGGGCCGCGGGCGACCTGCACTACCATCTGTCGCGGCGCAACACGCTGGAAGGCTCCAAGAAGAACATCGCTGAGCACTATGACCTCGGCAACGATTTCTATGGCCAGTGGCTCGACCCCTCCATGACCTATTCATCGGCCGTGTTCACTTCCGGTGACCAGAGCCTGGAAGAGGCACAGCTGGTAAAATATCGCCGCGTCGCCGATATGGCCGGCATTACCGAGGGCTCCTCGGTGCTTGAGATCGGCTGCGGCTGGGGCGGCTTTGCTGAGACGATTGCCCGGGACTACAAGGCCAACCTGCGTGGCATCACCCTGTCCGCCGAGCAGCTCAAGTTCGGCCAGCAGCGCCTGGCCCGCCAGGGACTGGATGATCGCGCCTCGCTGGTCTTTGAGGACTATCGCCACACCGAGGGCCAGTTCGACCATATCGGCTCCATCGAAATGATCGAGGCAGTGGGCGAGGACAATTGGCCGAGCTACTTCCAGGCCGTACATGATCGACTCAAGCCGGGCGGCACGGCCGCCATTCAGGCCATCACCATTGCCGAGGCCGATTTTGACGGCTATCGCACCGGCCCGGATTTTATCCAGCGCTACATCTTTCCGGGCGGCATGCTGCTGACCAAGACGGTGATGCGCGAGTTCGGCGAGAAATATGGCCTGGTGCTGGAGAACATCGACACTTTTGGCCTATCATATGCCCGCACACTGCGGCTGTGGCGCGAGCGGTTCCTCGAACGTTGGGCCATGATTGCGCCGCTCGGCTATGACGAAGAGTTCCAGCGCAAATGGGTCTACTATCTGAGCTACTGCGAAGCCGGCTTTGCCGAAGGCACGATAGACGTCGGCATCTATCAGTATCGCCGTCCTGCTTGAGTGGCACGGCGATACACCTGCGCCTCATGCGCAGGTCATTCGCCTGGCAAAGCATGGTCGGCGACATGGTCGCCCACGCAGAAGTCGTGAGGGATCGCTTAGTTGTCTTTGGGTAGCATCTTGCCGGTAAGCCAGAAGAAGACGGGGTAGGGCAGCCACCGCACCGTCTTCATCAGCCAGACCATCCTGCGCGGGAAGGCAATTTCGAACCGATCCGAACCAAGCAAGCCGTTGACTATGCGCCCGGCCGCGTCGTCGGTTTCCATCAGGAACGGCATGGGGAAGTCGTTCTTTGCGGTCAGCTCGGATTTCACGAAGCCTGGCGCGATCATGCGGACGATCACCTTTTTCGGCGCCAGTTCGGAGCGCATGGTCTCGAGCAGGTTGATCAGGCCCGCCTTGGTCGATGAGTAGGCCGCCGACCGCGGCAGACCGAAATAGCCGGCCACCGATGCAATGACGGCGAAATGACCGCCGCCTTGGCGGGTCATCTGCGCGATCAGTGGATTGGCGACGCGGATCACGCCGAGATAATTGGTGTCGACGACCGTGGCGAACTGCTCGAAATCATAGTTGCCAACCTCCATGGGCTGCCATGCGGCAGCGCCAAATATGAACAGATCGATCCGTCCATGATCGGCGGCAATCTTGTTGACGGTGTCACTGACCGCCGCGCTGTCGGTGACATCGAGCGGGTAGGGCACAATGCCGGCGTGCGCTTTGGCAACGGCCTCAAGCTTCTCCACCCGCCGGCCCGAGATGGCCACGGTCCAGCCGCGCTCTGCAAGCTTGTTGGCCACCGCTGCGCCAATGCCCGAGCCGCCCCCGATGATCCAGGCCACGCCCGGCTGCAATGTCATAGTCCGAACAGAGGCTGCAGCGCGCGCATCAGACGCCCTTGAAAGGTGAGCTTGGCGTCGACCGCCACCAGGCAGATGCAGTCCTCGCCCGGCTCGGCGATGGGCTGGTGTTCGACGTCTTCATCGTGATCGGCCAGATCGCCCTTGGCGAACCGCCCGAAGCGGTCGCTATAGGCACCCTGCAGGATCAGCGTCAGTTCCTGCCCCCCGTGCCCATGCTCTGGCACGCGCCGCCCAGCGGCTACGCGCAACAGCATCAGGCGCGACTTGCCGTCCTGGCTCCAGGCAAGGTCGGCCGTCCCCACGCCCGGCCCCGTCCATTTCCAGCGCACGCTGTCCAGCCCGCCTGGCAGATAGCTGCGCAAGGGCAGGGGGAGGCCGTCGTCGCCGGCAGTGGCAGGTTGTGCCACCTCGATACGGTCATCGTTGTCCAGCGCGTCCATGAGACGGCTCAGCGCGCGGTCGGACAGATCTGCCGCCGGCTCGTCATTCAACAGGGCGCCGCCGATAGAATTCATGTGCCGAAGTGATTCCCGCCCGCCTTCTGACATGGCCAGATGTGTTGCCACGACCGCAGCAAAGGGCTCATCGAGTGTGCCGGCGCTGAACGCCATCAGGGTTGCGATATCGGGGTGATGATTGATTGTCATTGCAGGTCCTCCAGCAAGGGCCGGAGCCGTTCATAGGCGAGTCTAAGTCGCGATTTCACTGTGCCCAGGGGAATGCCGATTGATTCAGCAATTTGGGCGTGCGGCATGTCTTGGACGAAGCTTAGGCGCACCACTTCCTGCTGCTCGACCGGCAGCGACTTGAGGGCCAGCGTCACCCGCTCGATGACCTGGTTCTGTTCTACCAGACTGCTGCCGCTGGGTGCGTCACTGGCCAGCTCAAGGGATTCGAGATCTTCATAGGGCTTGTTGGATTGCCGACGCAGCTGATCGATGCGCAGGTTCCTGGCAATGGTGAAAATCCAGGTGCTGGGCGCCCCTCGCTGCTGCGAATACATCGCGGCCTTGCGCCACACTGAAACAAAGGTTTCCTGCACCAGATCCTCGGCCAGCGCATCGCTGGATCCAAGTTTCATCATCATCGACTTAATACGCGGCCCGAAATGGCTGAACAGGGCAGCAAGAGCCGCCTTGTCCCGATGTTCTGCTACACGCAGCAGCAGGCTGGATGGATCGTCGGTCTCGACGGGCACGGAAATCCGTCCAATAATTGTCTCTGTCATAGCTAAGGCATACATCGGCTTCTCCGCGCCTGTAAGCCTCCTACGATAGCTATCGCTTACCAGATCAATCACAAGCGATAGACGCCCGCATTTGCTGAGCCCGGAGCACAGGGAAAACGGATCGACCAGCCGATCGCTGTAAAGTCAGACGGGGCTCAAAGCTGTTGGGAGAGTTCCTGGTACGCCCACGGGGAATCGAACCCCGCTCTGCACCGTGAGAGGGTGCCGTCCTGACCGATAGACGATGGGCGCGGACCTAGGAAACTGCCGCTCAATTTATGCCATCCCTCCGTGAAAAGGAATGGTACGCCCTAGGGGAATCGAACCCCTCTCTGCACCGTGAAAGGGTGCCGTCCTAACCGATAGACGAAGGGCGCTTAAGCGCTGCCGGTCGTATAGTTGGGTGTTTTGCGTTGCGCAACCCATTTGCGCATCGATTGCTGTTTTTTTTATCAGCCTGAGAATGTGACCGGGCGATTGTAGCCGCGTGGCCGGTCGCGGACGTCGACGTGGATGAACTGTCTGCCGGGGTAACATCCCAGCCCGCCAACACTATCTGTCCGCATGGCGAAGGCGATCAGCTGCTGCTTGTCGACGCCCGGAATATAGAAGTCGGCCGCCATGCACTTCTTGTGGTAGGAGTTGTCCTGGCCGCCTGCCGCCGCATTGTGCTGGCCATCGCGGTAGCCGGAATTCATGATCACCTTGCGGCCGAACTGGCCTTCGAATTCCCACACAAGGAAGCGCAGCTTCGGGCTCAGGCACAGGGCGTTCACGTCACTGCTGGAAACAAACGTGCCCCAGTCGCTCCGTTTGCCGGCGTAGCTGGCCCCGCTTGAACTGGCGAACATGGCCATGGGCATGCAGGCTGCCAGCGTCAGTGCGCACACCAAGCCGGCTGCAATGGATCGAATGAGTTGGGACATGACGACTTCCGAGTGCCCGGAGTTGCAAATGCGCAACAGTTAAGGGCTCCTTTGTGAAGTCGCTAAAATACGATGAGTTTCGCTAACCGCAGCCTAAGCGCCACGGTTAGCAATGTCTTATCAGGCGGCATTGGCCGGCGTCAGCGGCCTACCATTTGCCGGTATTGGGCATCGACAGCCATGGTTCCTGCGGCGGCAGATTGCCTTCCTGGATCAACTCGATCGAAATACCGTCAGGAGAGCGGACGAAGGCCATGTGCCCGTCGCGAGGTGGCCGGTTGATCGTCACGCCCATGTCCGAAAGATGCTGGCACAGCGCGTAAATGTCTTTCACACGATAAGCGAGATGTCCGAAATTGCGCCCGCCGGTGTACTCTTCCGGGTCCCAGTTGTAGGTCAGTTCCACCTCGCCACCGGCGTCGCCTGGGGCGCGCAGAAATATCAGCGTGAACCGGCCCTTTTCGTTTTCGGTGCGGCGGACCTCCTCCAGACCCAGCCCCTTGCAGTAGAAGGCCAGACTGTCCTCGATATTGCTCACGCGAACCATGGTGTGCAGGTACTGCATGGATTTCTCCTCAAATTGGCATTGCTCGCTAGTGGCCTAGCAAGCGCGGCTGGTGGCGGCAACCTTTGCGCGGCAACAACAAAATACTAAGACATGCTTAACAAGCGCGTTTGAATCGGCCACACTGGGTTATATTGTATTTTCGAGTACCTCGTCGCTGCGGGACGAGTGAGAAGGGCTTTGGGGACTATGGGGGCCAAGTTTGGTGGCGATGGCGACGAGCCCGCGAACCTGTCTGAACAGACAGGACCAATGACACACGGCGAAACGCCGAACGAGTCCGGCGAACACGGGCTAGATACCATCGAAATTTCCGGCGCCATCAAGTGGTTCGACGCCGGCAAGGGTTTCGGATTTATCATCCCGGACAATGGTATGCCCGATGTCCTGCTACATGTGACCTGCCTGCGGCGCGATGGCTATCAGACGGCCCACGAAGGCGCACGGATTGTGGTTGAGGCGCTCAATCGCCCCGGCGGCCTGCAGGCCTTCCGCATCGTCTCCATGGACGAATCGACCGCGCGTCATCCTGCGCAGGTGCCGCAACGCACCCATGTCGTGGTCGAAGCGACCTCCGGAATGGTTCGGCTCGAGGTCAAATGGTTCAACCGCATTCGCGGTTTTGGCTTCCTGTCTGCGGGCGAGGGCACGCCGGACATCTTCGTGCACATGGAAACGCTACGCCGTTTCGGCATAGCAGAGTTGCGCCCAGGTCAATTCGTGCTGGTGCGCTATGGCAATGGGCCCAAGGGCCTTATGGTCGCCGAAATTCGGCCGGACGATTGGGGCGCCGCGCCGTCGTCGCACTAGGAAACTCTATGACCACCATCGTCTCAGGCGTAATGCCGAATTTGCGCCGCGTGGCTGCAGCTTTGGTTGTATTGACCGTCGCTGCGCCGCTCGCTGCTTGCAGTGATGAAGGCAAACTCGTGCTTCACACAGCGAGCGGCGACTACAAGTTCAATGTCGAGGTTGTCGATACACCCGAAAGCCGCGCCAAGGGGCTGATGTTCCGCCAGGATCTGGCAGACGACGCCGGAATGCTGTTTGATTTCAAGCAGGAGCGGGAAGTCTCGTTCTGGATGCAGAACACCTTCATTCCGCTCGACATGATCTTTGTGGGCGCCGATGGGGTAATCAAGACCATCCATGTCAACGCCCATCCACACGACACCACCGGGATTCCATCGGAAGTGCCCGTGCAGTATGTACTGGAGATCCCGGGTGGACGGTCAGAAGCCATTGGGCTCAAGCCGGGCGATACCATGGACCATGACCGCGTTGCCAAGCCCGCCAATTAGAGGCGATAGGGTACGCGCACTTTTAGGCTAAAGCCGGTTGATGACCATGCAGTCGATGACCGCCCACAAGTGCAGGCTGGCGCCCGCGACCACAAAGACATGCCATAGAGCGTTCTGGAACTTCAGCTTCTCCCACAGGTGGAAGATGATGCCGAACGAATAGGTCACGCCGCCGGCCAGCAGCAGCATCATGGTGGAAGCCGGCAAAGTTTGGGCCAGCGCCTGGAACACCAGAATGCCGCTCCAGCCGATGGCCAGATAAAGCGCAATGGCCAGGCGACCGAAGTGCTCGGGCACGATCAGCTTGAGCGCGACGCCGATCAGCGAGGCGCCCCAGACAAAGGTGGTCATCAGCACGCCTGTCGTCGTGTCGCCAATGACCGCCAGAAAGGGCGTGTAGGAACCGGCGATGAACAGGAAAATCGCGGCCTGGTCGAAGCGCGCCAGCATTTTCTTGACCGGCGACACCGGCCACAGATTATAGGCCAGCGACACGCCGAGCACGGCAACAAGGCTCGCGACATAGACCACCAGGGCAGGGGCAGCTTCCGGCGCCGTCTTGATAATGGCAAAAGCCAGAAGGACAGAGCCAGCTGCAATAGCGACAACAAGGCCGAGGATGTGGACAATCCCATCAACGAGCAATTCAGCTCGGGTGTAAGGCCGCTGCTCGCGGCTCCACCATGAATATGTCTCGCTCGGCGCATCTTGCATTTTTGTGCATCCCCAGTAGCCACAACCTCGCATGCAGAAGTGGCCGAATTATTGCAGCTTTCCCCGTAATCCCAGGGTTTTGCAGATATCCTGAAGCTTTGGCCAACAGATCTGGTGAACAATCGGTTCTACACCGACCTGCGCACTTGACGAGTAACCCTGTCGCTACCTAGTCAACCACAACACCGCTGGAACTGACATGCCGCCCATCAAGACCCTTGTAGCCCTGGCCGATCCCACCCGTTGCCGGCTGATCGAAATCCTGCGGGATGGTGCTCAGCCAGTCCATGTTCTTGCGGCCGCCTTCAAGATCAGCCGCCCGGCCATTTCCCGCCATTTGCGCGTGCTCAAGCAGGCCGGGCTGATCAGCGAGAAGAAGTTCGGGCGGGAGAACCGTTACGCCTTGCATGCCAATCGACTGACGCCTGTTCAGCGCTGGCTGGGAGAAATCCTGCCTGCCACCAAGCCGGCGCCAGTGGCTGAAGCCCCGGTCCTTCTTGCCGTGCCCGAGCCCGTAGTGCTGACGGCGCCCGAGCCTCTTGGCGCAGCGCCGGTCAAGTCGATCCGCGCAAAGCGCGTGGCCAAGGCCAAGCCCGAAGCGCCCGTGGCCAAGCCGGCCGCGACACCCCGGCCAAGCGAGCCCGCAGCCGTCTCGCAAATGGGTTTCGACTTCTAGCCAACCACCGCACCGAATCCAGGGGCCGCAGGCCCCGACTGCTCAGCGCTTTCCTGCGTCCGCCCTGGGGCAGTGGCGGGGCGCATGTGTTCGTCGTGACGTGAAAATCCATCGCCACTATTTTCATTGCTTTTCGTCAGAGAAACGCGAGAAATACGCGACGAATCTCCCCGCAAAGAAAACATTTTCATTGTCATAGGACATAGCCGTGACGCGGACCGCCAAGTCTTCATCGATCGACACCATGCTCAAGGCCCTGTCCGAGCGCATCTTTGTGCCCACTGGCATCGCCGTGCCGCTGCGCTATCGCGCCGCCGGCCATGACGAGCGCGCCGCCGTGCTCCAGCAAGACACCAGCGCCTGGACAATCGTTGATCGCGACCTGATCTGGGGCGAGCCGGATGGCTACTACTGGTTTGCCGGTTCGGTCACCATTCCGCCCGAACTCGATGGCGCCGCGGTGCATCTCTATATCGAGGCCGCGTTCGGCAAGGTCATGGGCCGCTCCGATCCGCAATGCCTGGTGCGCGTCAATGGCCGCATCACCCAAGGTTCGGACGCCAATCACCGCACCATCCGCCTAACCGACAAGGCCCGCGCTGGCGAGCGCTTCGACATCATGGTCGAGGCCGGCACCATTGAAGATCGTCGCCAGCTCGGCTTCGGCATCCACCTGTGGACCCACAATGCCCTGGCCGAAAAGGTCTACTACGACCTCAGCGTGCCGCGCGAAGTGGCGCGCCTGCTGCCCGGGGACGATGCCCGCGCCCATGCCATCATCCGCCACATCGATGCGGCCCTGGCCGTGCTCGATCTGCGCCCCGGCAACCAGCCACGCTTTCATGCCAGTCTGAAGGCTGCCGAGCAGCATGCCGACGCCATCTATGCCATGGCCGATGCCGATGCCATGCCGACCATCGTCGCCACCGGCCACACCCATATCGACGTCGCCTGGCTGTGGCGCGTGCGCGAAACCCGCCAGAAGATGGCGCGGTCCATGGCCACGGCCCTGGCGCTGATGGACGAATATCCCGACTACCGCTTCATGTATAACCAGTGCGTGCTGCTCGATTATCTCGACCAGGACTATCCCGAGCTGTTCGAGCGGGTCGGGGAACGCGTCAAATCCGGCCAGTTCGAGATCGAAGGCGCGCTCTGGCTCGAGCCGGACGTCAATGTGTCCAATGGCGAATCCCTGGTCCGTCACATCCTCCATGGCGTGCGCTACCACGAGAAGACTTATGGCGTGCGCCCGCGAATGCTCTGGCTGCCCGACACTTTCGGCTATTCGGCCGCGCTGCCGCAGCTGATGGAGCGCTCCGGGCTCGACACCTTCGTGACGCACAAGCTGAGCTGGAACGACACCAACCGCATGCCCTACGAGACCTTTCGCTGGCAGGGCATCGACGGCACGACGACGGCGGCCTATTTCCTCACCACCCAGCCCTATAAGTCGCCCAGCATCGGCACCACCTATTGCCCCGATCTCAAGCCCACCCATGTGATGGGCACCTGGAACCGTTACGGGCAGCAGCCGGTCAATGACGAGCTGTTCCTGGTCTATGGCCATGGTGACGGCGGCGGCGGCCCGACCCGCGAAATGCTGGAGAATATCCGCCGCATGGAACGTGGCATTCCCGGCTGTCCCAAGGTCAGCCACGAGCCGATGCGCCCCTTCTTCGAGCGCCTGCTGGCCAAGATGAATGCCTATCCCGAGCGCTTCCCCACCTGGGTAGGCGAGCTTTATCTCGAATTCCACCGCGGCACGCTGACCTCGGTGGCCAAGAACAAGGCCAACAACCGCAAGGCCGAGCGCACGCTGCGCGAGATCGAAGCCCTGGCGGTTGCCGCCCATCTGCGCAGCGGCACGGCCTATCCCCGGGCGGCGCTTTGGGAGCTGTGGCAGATCGTCATGCTCAACCAGTTCCACGACATCCTGCCCGGCTCGTCCATCGGCGCGGTGTTTGATGACAGCGACC
>JAHJOS010000689.1 GCA_018820005.1 Alphaproteobacteria bacterium
GCTGTCGTGATGAATCAGTTCGGCTTCCTGAAAATAGAAGCGCTTGTTCACCAGCGGGTAGAGCGCCTTGAACAGGCTTTCCTTGAGGGAGAAGGTCAGGGTGACGCGCAGGGCACGCTGGGTCTCGTCGAGCGCGGCGTAACCTTCCAATTCGTGCGGGGTGAGGATTTCAGCGACCAGGCGGTCGGCCCGTGGAGTGGAGATCTGCTTCTCTACATCCAGGCCGATGCCGCGCCATTGCTCGCGTCGCGCCACTGCGGCCGCAGCCCAGCCAGCGCCATGGGTGATCGTACCGACCACCCCGGCAGGCCAACAGGGCGAGCGGTCTTCGTTCACGGCCGGGATGCGGGGTGCGCCGGTCACCCTGCGCAAGGCTTCGCGGGCACAGAGACGGCCGGCGAGAAATTCGGTCTGGCGCTTGCTTACGGCGCTCATGCCCGGCACGCCGCAACGGGTGAAGTCCTCGGGGTCGAGCAGAGCGGGGTCGAAGCGGGTGCTGATCAACTGCACGCCGGGCAAGGCGAGCGGCAGCGGCCAGTGATCGCTCAAGGGCGAGCAGCAGGCCGGGTGATAAAGAGTAGATGTCATGGCGTCAGTTTGCCTCAGGGCGGGGCCGGGCGCAGTCCCGGCGATGCACTTCCCCTATAGATGGCCTCTTCGCAAGCGAGCATCGCACCGATGCGGGCCAGGTTAACGCCACACGATTAGGTAAGAGCAAGCTTGCTCGCGAACCAGGACACATGAACGGGCAATCATTCATCAAGCTCCTTCAGGCCGCGCAAGAATCTTCGGCGCCGCTTCGATGATTTGCCGCGACAGGTTTTCCATGCGCGGAGACTGCACCTTCCAGGTGTGCCAATACAGCGCGATGTCCAGAGGCGCTTCGGCTGCAAGGTCGACCAGATCGCCCTGCACCAAGGCTTCGCCCAGCAGCGACTCCGGCACCATGCCGTAGCCCAGCCCGTATCGAATGGCACAGAAGCGCGGTTCTGCACCGGGCACGTAGTGGCAGGGATAGGCACCTTCGGGCAGTCCCAGCTGGTTGAGCAAAAAGGATGAGGTCAGGCTGTCTTTACGTGTGTAGGCGACCACCGGCGCTTTGCGAGCGGCGTTGCGGCTCAGTCCGTTGACGAAATGTTGCTGCTGAAACCCGCGCGACGCCACCAATCGGTAGCGCATGCTGCCCAGCGGGCTGGCCGTGCATCCACGCATGGGCTTGGGCTCGGTGCTGATACAGCCGATGGCAAGGCCGGTTTCCAGAAGGCTGTAGGTGTGGTCCTGATCTTCGATGGTGAGGTCCAGCAGCACACGCTCGCGGATCAATACGTCGGCCAGCGCCGGGAAGAACCAGGTGCCCAGGCTGTCGGCATTGAGCGCGGCTACGACCACCAGCGGGGCGTCGCTGCGCTCGGCGAGTTCGGCCATCAGATCCGCTTCCAGCAACGTGGCGCGCTTGAGGTATTGCATCAGGCGCTGACCGGTTTCTGTTGGGCGGCAAGGTCGGCTACGTACCACCAGCGCGCTGCCCAACGTACTTTCCAAGGCACGCACCCGCTGCGAGATCGCCGGCGGCGTCAGATGCAGGCGCAGGGCGGCCTGTTCGAAACTGCCAGTCCTGATCACGGTGCGGAAGGCTTCTGTCTGCTTGGGGTCGAGATTCAATGGCTGAGCCTTATATTAAGTAAATGTTGGTATAGCCTAAATTTACTTAGCTACACCAATTATTTGCGAGTGTGCCCCATACTTACGGGCCTTTCAGCTTTTCGTCCTCATTGGAGTCGCGCCGTGACCCTGCTGCACATCATCTACCTTGTCGCGATCACGGCGGAAGCCATGTCCGGCGCCATCATGGGCATGCGCCGCGGCATGGATCTGTTCGGCATTTGCCTGCTCGGCACTGTCACGGCGTTGGGTGGCGGCACGGCGCGTGATGTGCTGCTCGGACACTATCCGGTGGGTTGGATCGCCCATCCCGAGTACCTCGGTTTTACTGTCGGTGCGGCCATCGTCACGGCGATGGTTGCGCGGCACATGCATCACCTGCGGCAGGTATTTCTGTTGGTTGACGGCCTCGGCCTGGTGGCGTTCACGGTCATTGGTTGCGGCGTGGCGATGGAAATGGGCGCACATATGGTGATCGTCGTGCTGGCCGGTGTGATCACCGGCGTCTTCGGCGGACTGCTGCGCGACATCCTCTGCAACGAGGTGCCCATGGTGCTGCAGCGTGAGCTCTATGCAACGGTCGCGCTGTTTACCGGCCTGCTGTACGTCGGGTTGCTGTGGTTGGGGGTGAGCAATTCAATTGCTTCGCTGGCGACACTCTGTGCCGGTTTCCTGTTCCGGGTGCTGGCGATGACCTTCCATTGGAAACTTCCGGATTTTCAGGGACGTGATATTCGTGGCCTGGACTGACCCGCTGCGCTTCCACGCCTGAACCCGGCTGATGATCTAGCACTCCATCACCCTAAGGCGCAGCCGTGCTGATTCCCGACCGGCGAGCCGCTACACTAGCGGCCGGCCTACCAAGGGGAATGGAACCGTGCTGAAAGACCTGGGAATAAAGAGTCGCGTGCTGGTGCTGATCTTGCTGCCCAGTACAGTTCTGGCCGTGGCGCTTGGTATTTACTTCACCTGGATGCAGCTGTCGGAGATGCGCCATCAGCTCGATGCGCGCGGTCAGCTGATCGCCGAACAATTGGCGCCGCTGGCTGCCCCAGCCATGGCGCAGGGCTACGACAAGCGGCTGCAGCGTATTCTCAATCAGGTGCTGGATCAGCCTGACGTGCGTGCGGTCTCCATCCTCGATGCCGAGCGCAATCTGCAGGCCCATGCCGGGCCAAACATGATCACCCCGTCGCCGCCAACCGATCCCGAAGC
>JAHJOS010000088.1 GCA_018820005.1 Alphaproteobacteria bacterium
AGGATTGGACGGCCACCTACCGTGCCACCGGCAATGACGATGGCTCCGAGATTGATCAGGCTGCTGCCATTGCCGCACCCGACGATTACTACTGGAGCGCCGGCGCGCCGCTGAGCGACTACGTGATCGCCCATCGCATGCCTGACAGCGACGCCGACTTCGAGGCTGAATGCGGCATCGACGCGCTGCTGGCGACAAATCTGGGCGCCCGTTTTGTGCCTGGCGATCAGGTGCTGTTCACGCTTGAAGGTCTGCCCCATGTCAATTTCGCCTGCGGCGGGGACATGCTGACGGTCAAGCTCAGGGATATCCCCCAGCTCCTCGCGCCCACGGCCAAGGACTACTTCCCCGCCCTGGGCGATTAGCCGCCGGCTCGGCACCCCCTCTTGCCCGATCCGTGCTGGCGCGCGCTGCCGCGCCAGTGCATCAGGGCGGGGTAGGCGTGCACCGCAGGGGGACATATGAGCATCTGGGTCAGTCTTGCCTTGCTGGCGGCGGTCTTTTGCACCTCTACCCTGTCAGGCGTGTTTGGCATGGCCGGCGGGCTGGTCCTTTTGGGCATACTGCTGGCGATCCTGCCAGTGGGCACGGCCATTGCCGTGCAGGGCGCCATCCAGATCGTCGCCAATGGGTCACGGGCCTTTCTGTCGCGCGCGTTCATCGACTGGAAGATCCTCGGCTTCATCTGCCTGGGCCTGCTGGCGGCGGCGATTGTTCTGTTCATTGTCCGCTATACGCCAGACCTTGCGACGGTGTGCATTGCCGTGGGGCTGATGCCGATTTTGGTGTGGATCCCCAACAGCTGGTTGGAGCTGGACGCCAGCAAGCCGCTCCATGCCTTCATTTGCGGCATGCTGGGTGGCGGTCTCAATCTGGCGGTCGGTGTTTCCGGCCCCACGGTAGACATCTTCTTTATTCGCACGCAGATGGACCGACGCCGGGTCATTGCCACCAAGGCGGCCACCCAGGTGCTGTCCCATGCCGCCAAGGTGGTGTTCTACTGGCAGGCAACCGCTGTGCTGACGCCGCTCGAATGGGGTGCCATTGCCATTGCCGCGCCCTTCGCCATCGCGGGCACCAGCGCCGGGCACTGGATCCTGCAGCGGCTTACCGATGCCAATTTCCGGCGCTGGACGCGTTGGGTCGTCACGGCGATCGGCATTTTCTATCTCGGCCGCGGCATTTCCTTGATGATCTGATCGCGATCAGTATGGTGCCTTTGTGGAGACCCTATGGCACCGTTCGACAGCGTTACCGCGCGTTTGATTCTACTATTGGCCGAAACGGGCTCGATCGGTCGCGCGGCCGAGCGTGAGGGCATCGCCTCGTCAGCCGTAAGCCGCCGCGTGTCGGATCTGGAAAGCCGGCTGGGCGTGGTGCTTTTCGATCGCTCCGCCCATGGCGTCAAGCTCACCACGGCCGGACAGGCCTATGCCGAGGGCTGTCGCAAGGTATTGCGCGCTATCGCCGACCTTGACGCCGTAATGGCCGATTTTGGCAGTGGCCAACGCGGCGCGCTGCGCATTGCCTGTACCAGTTCCGCGCTGACCGGGCGGCTGCCTGAACTGCTGGCCCGCTACGCGCAAAAACATGTCGGCATAGACCTCGACATCCAGGAAATGGGAGCGGCCAAGGCGCTGCTGGCACTCGATGAGGGGCGGGCCGACATCGCCATCGTGTCGGACAATTACGACTTTAGCCGCTTTGAAATCCGCCCGTTTGAGGATGACCGGGTCTGGGTATTGGCGCCGCCCGACCACCCGCTGGCCGCCAGCATCGAGCCGCGCAAGGATCTTGCCTTCGCCAACGTGCTCGACCATCCCATCGTGGGCATCCATCACGCTGGATCGCTTGATCGCCTTCTGGGTGATGCGGCAAAGACCACTGACCGCCGGCTGGTGGAAACGGTGCGTGTAGAGAGTTTTCCTGCCCTGGTGCGTATGGTTGAGGCCGGTTTTGGCATCGGCTTTCTGCGTTCGACAAGCCTGCATCTGCTGGCAGGGACCGACCTGGTCTGCGCGCCGCTTTCTGATCCCTGGGCCCTGCGGCAACTGCTGGTGGCCCGCCGCAAATCATCGCCACTTTCGGCAGCCATGAAGAGCTTTATCACGCTGTGTGCCGATACCTATGTCCGCTCGGTCTGACCATGCACTCCGTTGCGACAACACGGCGCTTTCGCGCGGCGGCGTCCCAGCCTATCAAGGACGCATGAACCAGCACACCAGCATGCGCAGACAGATCGGTACGGCCCTGGCCGTGCTCGCCATCTATCTGCTGACCATACTGGCCCCCATGCACCAGGCCCGCGCCAGCCAGCTGGCGTTCGAGGCTCTGGGATACAGCACGATCCAGTCGGGCTGGGCGCTGTGTGCATCAAGCGAGAACACCGGCCATGATGGCGACGTGAGCCTTGCCAAATGCCCGGCCGCGGGGATCGGCAAGCCGGCAGCCATAGCGCCCGGTCTCAATATGGTGGCGCTCGACAATCGTGCCCCGCTGAATATGGCACAGGTACTGCCGCCTGCTGGCAGCATCGTCCCCGCCATCGTGGCGCCGCCAAGTGGACCACGTGGACCGCCCGCGCGGGTCTGAGCGTCCGAACGCCTGAGCACCGGCTCATCCAAATCCAAAAATACTCTCCGGAGATCATCATGATCCGTCTTTTCCGTGCCGCCTTTGCGGCCAGCCTGCTTCTGATCGCGCCTGCCTTCGCCCAGGATGGCGAAGTTCACCTCGGCAATCTGACCATTTCAGCACCCTTTTCACGCGCCACCCTGCCCAATGCGCCTGTCGGAGGTGGCTTTCTGAGCATTGAAAACACAGGCACCGACGCCGACCGGCTGGTGTCTGCATCTTCGCCTGCTGCCGGCGCCGTGCAGATCCATGAAATGGCCATGCAGGGCGATGTCATGAAAATGCGCGAACTGGGCGAGGGCCTGGAAATCCCAGCGGGCCAGACCGTGGTTCTGGCGCCTGGTGGCTTCCACCTGATGTTCATGGGGCTCAAGCAGGCCTTTGTGGAAGGCGAGACTGTGCCGGTGACGCTGGTGTTCGAAAAGGCAGGCACTGTCGACGTTGAACTGTCCGTTCAGGGCGTTGCCGCCGACGGCGCTGCTATGAACCATGATGCCATGAAGCATGACTCTGCTGGTCACGATGCCGCTGGCCACGGGGCCATGAACCATGGCGCAATGAACCACGACGCCATGACCGCCCAGCCCGCGGATGACACTGCAGCCATCACCGGTATGCTCAAGGGTGTCTTCGAAACGCCAGATGCACCGCTGAGCGTTGAGCCGGTGGTTGTCTCGGGTGAATATGCCATCGCCGGTTGGTCGCAGGGAGAGGCCGGTGGGCGCGCATTGCTGCGCAAGACCGCCTCCGGCTGGGCTGTGCACCTGTGTGCGGGCGACGGCCTCAAGGATGCCGGCAATCTGGCTGCCATTGGAGTGCCTGCTGCAGATGCCGACGCACTGGCTGCTGCGCTGGCTTCGGCCGAGGCTCATCTGGATCCTGCCCTGCTGGCCAAGTTCGCCAGCTTTGATGGCACGGTCATGGTCGACGAGGACCTGATCTGATGGCGTTGCGCTCAGTTCGACTCTGGCTCTGGGGCGCCGTTGCCGCCCTGGGGCTCACCGCAATCACCGCTGCCATCCTCCTGCGCCAGCCGGAGCAGGATGGCTTTGGCAAGGGGGTCTACAGCCTGATCGATCAGAACGGCAAGCCGGTCGACCAGACCATGTTTGTCGGTCATCCATCGGCCCTGTTCTTCGGCTTTACCCATTGTCCGGAGGTCTGCCCCACCACCATGGCCGAAATGGCATCGTGGTTCGCAACACTGGGTGATGATGGCAAGGCACTGCAGGCCTATTTCGTCAGCATCGATCCAGAACGCGATACTCCACAAATTTTGGGCGACTATGTCAGCTGGGTCAGCGATCGGATCACGGGCATCACCGGCACGCCCGAGGAGATCGCCAAGATCGCCAAGACGTGGGGCATCTACTACCAGCGCGTGCCGCTCGACGACGGTGGCTACACCATGGACCACACCGCCTCGGTGTTTTTGCTCGATGCCAAAGGCGACTTCCAGGGCACGATTGCCTATCGCGAAGATCAGGCAACCGCCGTCGCAAAGCTGCGGAACCTGCTCGCCAAGTCCTGAAAGCGACCCCGGCCCGGCCTTGGTCGGGCCGATTTGGGGTGACGGCTCGCCTGCCATTTGGCTATTCTTCTCCCAGAACACAGGAGCCTGCCATGAAGCCTTCGATTTCCATCATCACCATCGGTGTGGACGACCTGGAACGCGCCTTCATGTTCTATCGCGCCCTGTTCGAAATCGAGGATGAACAGATCGGCGCCGGCGAGGATCATGTTGCCTTCTTCTTTGAGGATGGCTTCTCCTTTGTGCTGTTTTCGCGCGAGCAGATTGCCCAGACCGCTGGCAAGGACATTGCCGTGGCCGGGACGCCGGGCTTTGTGCTCAGCCATCAGGCACAAAGCCCCAATGAGGTCGACGATATCCTGCGCCGGGTGCTGATTGCAGGTGGGGCCATCATTACCGAGGGGACCCAGACCGAATGGGGCTACTCGGCCTATTTCGAGGACAGCGAAGGCAATGTCTGGGAATTGATGGCCCAGCCAGCCGCCAACTAGCCGCCTGGGCAAATACGATGTCGGCTGATGCCATGTTTCGAGAGGCCACGCCAGCAGATGCTGATCGGATCGGCGAACTGGTGGGTGCCGCCTATGCCAAATGGGTGCCGGTCATTGGTCGCGAACCCATGCCGATGAAGGTCGATTATGCCGCGGCCCTCAGCCGCCACCGTATTGACCTGATCGAGGTTGGCGGCGCGCTGGCCGGGCTGATCGAAACCCTGTTGCATCCCGATCATCTGTGGATCGAGAATGTCGCCGTTCATCCCCAATGGCAGGGCCGGGGCCTTGGGCGGCAACTGCTGGGCCATGCCGAGGGGCGCGCTCGCGCCGCCGGTTGTGCACAACTGCGGCTCCTCACCAATGCTGCCTTCGCCAGCAATGTGGCCCTCTACGAAAGGACCGGCTACCGCCTCGATCGCGCTGAGCCGTTCCATCTGGGCGGAACCACGCTGTATATGAGCAAAAGCCTGGCCTAAAACCCGCCGCCGGTCTTGAAGCCGCCGGTCTTGCGATTGCCGCTGCTGCCGGTGCGGGGCCGCGAAAAGCCGCCGCCGCTGGAGCCGCCGGGCGGCCTGTTGCCGCCACCGAAACCACCGCTCGGGCGGTTGTTGTTGTTGCCGCCGCCGATGCTGCTGTCGGGCCAGGTGAAGCCACCACCGGGCGGCCAAGGGGAATTGGATTGCTGGCGGCCATTATTGGGCAGGCCCACGCCACCACCCCAGTCCGAGGTGCCGGCGCTCCAGTTCTGGCTGCGCTGCCATTTATCCCAATAGCTCGCTGCCGAAATGCCGCCACGCAGGAAGTCGTTGAGCATATCACCCACCAGTCCGTCCTCGCGGAAGGTCGAGCGCGGATCATCAAAGCGCTGCTTCTTGAATTCCCACTGGATATCTTCAAGTTCGCGGCGACGCGCTGCAAGCGTCTTGAGGCGTTCCTTTTGCTCTCGGGTTTCTTCCTCTTCGTCCCGAACGCGGGCCCGCGCGTCGTCGATCTGGGCGACGATGGTATCGTCCTGGCTGGTGCGGGTGCGGCGCGCATCGGCCAAAAGCGTCTGGATATCCTCGCGGCCAAGGGCAGTCGCCAGATCGGACAGAGCACCCTCGAATGCCGGGTTCTGACCCTGCGACAGGCTCGCAACCGTCTTGGCAGTGGCATCGCGCGCGTCTTCGGCCTCGACAGCCTCCGCGTCGAGTGCATCCACGCGCTGCTGGGCCGCCATCATGGCTTCGCGCAGCGGCTTGCCGCCCGCGGCATCGATGGCCTCGTTCTCGAGCGCATCAACCTCCGTTTCCGCTGCTTGGGCAAAGGCGATCTGCCGTTCGGCGTGTTCGCGCAGGCGCAGGGGGATTTCGTTGAGCATGGCAAAATTGGGCCGCGCCTTGGCAAAGCCAACCAGATTGGCCACCAGCCCATCCAGATAACGCATCAGATTGTTGGCGCGATAATTGGACGTGCCGTAGCCTGATTCCCACAGATACATGAACAGCGGGTCGTCGCGATAAGGCTTGCCCTTGGTGTCGCGGTCGGCCTCGGCCTGCTCGGTCTTGCGCATCGATTGGGTGGCGACCTCGGTCAACGCAGTCGCCTGCTGCCGTTTGCCGGCAAAAACCGGATCACGGGCAATCGAGGCACCCAGCTTGAGCGCCAGCGCCTTGAGTTCGGCTTGATGGGTCTCGAACTGCTTGAGGGCCGCAGCGCGTTCGCCACTCAACCGCGCCAGATTGGCATCATGCTCGGCCACCAGTTTTTCGGCGGCACTCAGGTCCTTGGCATGGGCCTTGAGCTGGTCGCGCGCCTTGACCTCGGCCGAAGAAATGGCGCCTTCGAGTTCGCCCTGGATTGCCGGATCGAGCCGGAACTGCGCCAGCTGGCGGAACAATTCCGCCTCGCCTTCGCGAATCTTGCTGATGCGGTCGGCCGATCGCGCCAGCCGCTTGGAGATCTCATCCTCCTCGCGGCGAATGTCGCGCATTGCTTCGTCCAGGCTCGCCAGGGCTTCCGGGCCGCGGATACTCATAGCTCTACCACCGCGTTACCGCTCCGCCGGAGACCGGCACATTGTATTCAACGTCAAGGAAGCCGTAGGATTTGCGGCCAATCTCATTGTTCTCGATGATGCCGTCGTCCTGCTTGTCGGCGACCACCGCATCATAGACCACCTCAGATACCCGCACGCCCCAGACCGGCACGGTCTCGACCTCTCCGTTTTCTTCGTTCAGGATGGGCAGGCTCAGCACATTGCCATCAGCATCGAGCGCCTCGACCACCAGATAATAGTTCGTGGCATCGGTATTGATCTCGGGGAAGGTCCAGAAGCCCGATTTCTCACCTGGCCGGTTGACGATGCGCAGCGTGTAATCCTGGCGGATGCGATCGCGCAGCGCCGTCAGATCGGCGATCGCTTTTTCGGCGCCGCTGCGATTGCCTTCTGCGGCCATGGCCTTGCCGCGGGTGCGGATGTCCTCGGCCTCAACTACACCCTGCTGCACCTTGGTCTCTTCGAAAATGGTCTGGTACAGCCCGTCCATCCGGGCAGGCAGGCCTTCGGCCAGCTCGATGCGGGCCTGCTCGGCCTGACCGGACTGATAGGGCCGCCAGACGCCGAAATAGCCCACGGAAATGGCGAGCAGGACACCGCCAACAAGCAGGACCGGACGGCCCCACTGCTTGCGCCCCACATAGAGTTGGGCCAGCGTCCGGCCCATGCCCGGCTTGGGCGGGTCATAGACGAAGCGGCTTTCCTGCAACGCCGACACACCCTCGCGCAGGATGGTGTCGGGAACTTCGATACCCTGCTGGCGATAGATGCCACGCAGCTTGTCGATCAGCTGCTGTTCCTTGGCGTCGGTATCGAGCTCGCGCACGGCAAGGCCCTGCTGGTGACGGAGGGTATCAACCACATCCATCGCCAGCATTACTTCGTCCAGCGGTGCAGCGGCCGGCGCTGTCGCGTCACTCATGGTTGGCGTTCACCCGTGTGCGTCCGTCGCCTATTTTCCGGTCTCGAGCAGCAGAGCATTACCATCGGCAGCCAGGGCGGCGAGGCGACGCTTGCCATCTTCGACAGCGTCGCGGATTTCGGCCGAGTTCTTGGTCGAGGCAACACGCATTTCATTGATGATGGTGCGGCTCTTCTCCTGGAAGTTCACCACCGAATCCACCAGCTTCTTGACCGCATCGGCCCGCACGGTGGGGCCATAGCCGGCTCGCACGGCTTCCTCGGTGACCTTGTCACCAATCTCGGAAAGAGTTTCGAGGCTCTTGCTCATCCCTTCCTTCATCGCATTGAGCGTTTCGGTGGATTCATGCAGGCCGAACATGCCGGTGAAGGACGCCGACAGCGCCGTCAGAACTGTTTCGTTGGTTGAAAAGAACGAAATCGACTGTTGATAGACCCGCTCCTTGGCATTGGTGGTCTGCATCAGACGCGCCATGACCACCTCGGAGGTATTGTACGAAATGGTCAGATTGTCCGAGAGGTCCTTGGCAATCTGGTAGCGCGCTTCCTCGTTCTGCATGTCGCGCAGCTTTTCGTCGCGGTCCATTTCGAGGCGCGCCCGGTCGGCGGGCACGGTCCCGGCATAGGCAGACACGGCGGCCGATGCGGCCTGGAGGATATTTTTCTTGTCATTGAGGCGCTGCTCGGCGGTCTGCAGCACTTCGAGCGCCATCACTTCGGCCTGCTTGAGGGCGCCACGGAAATCGCGATAGGCCTCCAGGATCGTGTGCTCGCGATCAATCTGATCCTTGGTGTCGGCGGTGACGGCCAGATAGGTGTCGCGGATCTTGTTGAAGCGCTGGGCGATGTCGCCACGGCTGACCTTCATCCAGACGTTGGAAGCGCGTTCGAGCAGGTCGAGCTTGTTGTCGGCCAACTGGTCGACCATGCCCTTGGCATCGTCGCGGATCGAATCAAAACCCTTGGTGATCTCTTCGTAGCGCTCGCCGATTTTCATGGCGGCGATCTGCTCGCGCACAACTTCATTGAAAGCGCTGGCCTGGCTGAGGGTACGGCCGATCAGAATGACGCGCGTCTCGTCCAGCTCAGTGATCTTTTCGAGCAGGCCTGTGATAGGCGCCTCGCCTTGCTGCTCGGGCCAGATACCCAGGTCGCGGATGGCATTGACGGCCTTGTCGAGGTACTGCAGCGGCTTCTCGGCAACCATGGCAACTGGTGCCGCCTGAGGTGCTGCTGTCGTGGTCACTTCATCGGCCATTAGATCGCTCCCAAAAGCTGGCGCCTGCACTGGCGCATCCCTGTGTTACGCTATAGATCGCCGCTACGCTGCGCCGATACAATTGCAAGGGTCTGTCTGGACCACTATTTAGGCCATATTGGTGCGAAAAAGCCGCACGTAAAGGGTCGCTCTCCGTCGTCTGGTATCAGACCGGTTTTTCCCTATGCCGCTACATTGGGGCGGCGCCTTGATTTTTCAGAGACGGAGCCTGTCGATGGACTTTGGTGGACGCTATATCATTGCCGCGCCGCGGGTCGCCGTCTGGGCGGCACTCAATCAAACCGACATGCTCAAGGCCGCCATTCCGGGATGCCACAAGATCGAGTGGTCTGGCGCCGATACGCTCGATCTTGAGATCAAGGTCAACCTTGGCGTGGCCCATCCGGTGTTCAAGGGCGATCTGGCGCTGAGCGGCATTGTTCCGGCTGAGCGGTATACGCTTTCGGGCAAAGGTCGGGGCGGCCTGCTGGGGTTGGCTGAAGGATCGGCCGATATCGTGCTGGCCGACCATGGCGAGCAGACCCTATTGGTGTTTGCTGCCCAGGGCGGTGCCTCCGGCCAACTGATAAAACTGGGCAAGGCCATTATCGGCAATGCGGCGCAAAAGGTCATCGACGGCTTTTTCGAGCGTTTTGGGGCAGCCATGGGGGCTGCAGTTACCCCGCTGCCGCCGTCGTGACGCCTGGTCGGCATAACGTTGTATTTCAGCCGTTTACCTGCGCTTAACCACGCCGCATCCTGCCTGAAACGCGACACAACAAAGGCTCAATCGGCAATGATAGGTCAGCTATCCAATCCAGCCAGTTTGAAGCAAATTGTCATGACCACCCAGACCCGCGATACCATTGCTCTTTTCGCTATCGGTTCGGCGGCGATCCTGGCGGTGTTCTATGCAGACGTGGACCTGGGCGAGCTGTTCCTGAGCCTGCTGCGCCGTTTCTAGGCACGAACATCGGCCCGACCGATAGGTCGTTTGATCGATCCATCCATGCCGCCGAAATTTGACCATTCGGAAAAAAATCCCCGATTCCCTCTTGCAGCCTGTCAATTTGCACGATTGTATCGTCCGCTAGAGCACGCAGAGTGGGCGCTGGAGCCAGACCCCGGCGCATGCGTGTGACACAGGGAGACGACCTCAATGACATTTTCTGCTTTCACCAAGGCCATAGCCGGCGGCGTCGCGCTGAGCGCCCTTCTGACCGGCGCCGCGCTCGCAGACCCCGCGCTCATCTATGATGGCGGCGGCAAGTTCGACAAATCCTTCAATGAGAGCGCCTACACCGGCGCCGAGAAGTACAAGGCCGAGACCGGCGGTGGCTACTCGGATCTGGAAATCACCGGCGACGCCCAGCGCGAACAGGCCATCCGCCAGTTCGCAACCAAGGGCTTCTCCCCAATCCTGGTTCCCGGTTTCTCCTGGGCGACCGCTCTGGGCACCGTGGCGCCGGAATTCCCTGACACGCACTTCGTGATCATCGATAGCGTCGTTGACCTGCCCAACGTGCGCTCGGTGGTGTTCAAGGAACAGGAAGGCTCCTACCTCGTCGGCATTCTGGCCGCCATGAAGTCGGAAACCGGCAAGATCGGTGTCGTGCCGGCCTTCAACTTCGAGCTGCTCGAGAAGTTCGCCTGCGGCTACAAGGAAGGCGCCAAGTCGGTCAATCCTGACATCGAAGTGCTCGAGACCTATGTCGGTGCTGGCTTTGAAGCCTTCAACGACCCGGCCAAGGCATCCGAAGTGACCAAGTCGCAGCTCGATCAGGGCGTTGACGTGGTGTTCCAGGTGGCGGGCGGCGCTGGCGCTGGCGTGCTGCAAGCCGCTGCCGACGCTGGCAAGTTCAGCATTGGCGTGGATAGCAACCAGAACTACCTGCATCCCGGCAGTGTGCTGACCTCGATGCTCAAGCGCGTCGACGTTGCCACCTTCAATGCCTTCATGGATGAGAAGAACGGCACCTTCACGCCGGGCGTGGTTACCCTGGGCCTGGCTGAAGCCGGCGTTGGCGCTGCCTTTGACGAGTTCAATGCTGACCTGATTACCCCTGAAATGAAGGCTGCTGTGGAAGCCGCCTCGGCCAAGATCGCATCGGGCGAAGTCGTTGTGCACGATTTCACCACCGACAAGGCGTGCCCGGCCTGATTACAGATAGAGCCCTGCCATAATGGCTACTATCGCCCAAACTCCAGAGCAGCGGCTGGCAACAGCCGCTGCTCTGCCCGCCGCCATCGAACTTGATGGCATCAACAAGCATTTTGGCCCCGTGCATGCCAATCGCGACATCCATCTGACGGTGCGACGTGGCACTGTGCATGGCATCGTTGGCGAAAATGGCGCCGGCAAGTCGACGTTGATGTCCATTCTCTATGGCTTCTACACCGCCGACAGCGGAACCATTCGCGTGGATGGCAAGGCGGTGACGATCACCGACAGCCGTCACGCGCTGGCGCTTGGCATCGGCATGGTGCACCAGCACTTTATGCTGGTCGACAATTTTACCGTCATCGAAAACATCGTTCTGGGTGCCGAAGACTCTGCTTTGCTGGGTCGTACCCTGTCCAAGGCCCGGGCGCAGCTCAAGCAGCTGGCGACCGATTATGGCCTGGAAGTCGATCCTGATGCGTTGATCGAAGACCTGTCGGTTGGCCAGCAGCAGCGTGTTGAAATTCTCAAGGCGCTCTATCGTGGCGCCGATATTCTCATTCTCGATGAGCCCACGGGCGTCTTGACGCCTGCCGAGGCCGATCACCTGTTCCGCATCCTGCGCAAGCTGCGTGACGAGGGTAAAACGATCATTTTGATCACGCACAAGCTGCGCGAGATCATGGCCATTACCGATGAAGTTTCCGTCATGCGCCAGGGCGCCATGGTCAAGACACTGATCACCGAGCAGACCTCGCCCGGCGAACTGGCCGAACTGATGGTGGGTCGTCGCGTGCTGCTGCGGGTGGAAAAGGGACCGGCCAACCCCGGCAAGGTCATGCTGGCGGTAGAGAACCTGGTCGTTGTGGACGATCTCAAGGTGCCGCGCGTCAAGAACGTCAGCTTCCAGGTTCGAGCTGGCGAGATCGTCGGCATTGCCGGCGTGGCCGGCAATGGTCAGTCTGAACTGCTGGAAGCGATTTCCGGCATGCGTGACCAGTCGCTGGGGCAGGTCATCATCAATGGCCAGCCGGTATCGGCTTTTGGTGACGATGGTGCGGCGCGCCTGCGCGAGGCCGGGCTGGCGCATGTGCCCGAAGACCGTTTGCGCATGGGGCTGGTGACCAATTTCCTCGAATGGGAAAACTCCATTCTTGGCTACCAGAACGACTATGGTCAGGGCCTGGGACTGGACGTCGCCAAGGCCAAGGCAGAGGCGCGCGAGCGTATTGCGCAATACGATATCCGCCCGGCCAATACCGATCTCAAATCGGCCAATTTCTCGGGCGGCAATCAGCAGAAGATCGTCTTGGCGCGCGAGATGGAACGCAATCCCGATGTGCTGATCGTGGGCCAGCCGACCCGTGGCGTCGACATCGGCGCCATCGAATTCATCCACAATCAGATCATCAAGATGCGCGATGCCGGCAAGGCAATCCTGCTTGTGTCCGTGGAACTCGACGAGATCCGGGCGCTGTCCGATCGCATACTGGTCCTGTTCGACGGCCAGATTGTGGGCGAGGCCGATCCAGCCACGGCCGACGAAGGTGAGCTCGGCCTGCTGATGGCCGGTGTGCACGACAACGCTGGCAGCACCGACGCCGCCCGCCTGCCTGAGCACGTCACGCCCGTCGAGAAGACCCTGACTGAAATGTCGCCTCTGCCCAACAAGGACGTCCAGCAATGAGTGCCCGCGTCCCCTTGCCCCGTTGGGTCGATGTTGCCCTGCTGCCGCTGCTCAATGTGGTGCTGGCTTTTCTGATCGGCGGCATTGTCGTGGTCATGGTCGGCCAGAACCCGCTCGAAGCAGTCGGCATCATGCTCTATGGCGCTTTTGGCTATGGCAGCGGCTTTGGCTACACCCTCTATTATACTACCGATTTCATCTTTGCCGGCCTTGCCGTTTCGCTGGCCTATCATGCCGGCCTCTTCAACATCGGGCCGGAAGGTCAGGCCTATGTGGCGGGGCTGGGGGTGATCCTGGTGGCGCTGGCGCTCAATGGTCAGCCCTGGTTCCTGACGGTGCCTGCCATGGTGCTGGCGGGCGGATTGTTTGGCGCAGCCTGGGCGTTTATTCCGGGCTATCTGCAGGCCAAGCGCGGCAGCCACATTGTCATCACCACGATCCTGTTCAACTTCATCGCCGTGTCGATGATGGGCTACATCATCTCCAAGATCCTCAAGCCCGCCAATGTCGGGTCCGACGAAAGCGCGCCTATCGACGCCATCAGCCGCGTCCCGCAACTGCGTCTGTTCTGGGAGCTGTTCAAGAACTCGCCGGTTAATATCTCGTTCTTCCTGGCACTTATTGCACTGGCGGCGGTCTATTGGCTGATCTGGCATACCAAGTTCGGCTTCGCCATGCGGGCCCTAGGGCACAATCCGACTGCGGCCCGCTATGCCGGCATTTCCAATGCCAAGGTCATCATGATTACCATGGCGCTGGCGGGGGCACTGGCGGGCATGGTCGCGGTCAACAATGTGGGCGGCGTGCAGGGCCGGCTGATCCTCAATTTCGTTTCAGGCGCCGGCTTTGTGGGCGTCGCTGTCGCCTTCATGGGCAAGGGACATCCCATCGGTGTGGCGCTTTCCGCGCTGCTGTTCGGCGCGCTCTATCAGGGCGGGCAGGAACTGGCCTTCTCCATGCCTGGCATTACCCGTGAGATGATCGTGACGATCCAGGCACTGGTAATTCTGTTTACCGGCGCCATGGGCGACATGCTGCGACCGCCGCTCGAGCGCATTTTCCGACCGCGCGTATCGGCAAGCGCGGGAGACGTGTGATGAACTATTATACCGATCTCATTCTCATTCTGGATTCCACCGTTCGCCTTGCGATCCCGTTGATCCTGGCCTGCCTGGCGGGTCTTTATTCAGAACGGGCCGGCATTGTCGATATCGGGCTTGAGGGCAAGCTGCTTGGCTCGGCCTTTGGTGCCGCCGCCATGGCCGCGGTCACCGGCTCCGCCTGGCTAGGCCTGCTCGCCGGCGTCGGGGTCGCGCTGGGCATGTCGGCCATTCACGGCATCGCCTCGATCAATCTCAAGGGCAACCAGACCATTTCAGGCGTTGCGCTGAATTTTCTGGCGGCCGGCCTCACCACCTTCCTGGGTCAGAGCTGGTTCCATCGTGGTGGCTTTACGCCCCAGCTCAGCGGCGACCAGCGCTTTGGCCCCATCACCCTGCCGTTTGCGCCTGAATTGGCCAGTGTTCCGGTCATCGGCGGGCTCTATTCCGAACTGATTTCGGGCCACAATATCCTGGCCTATGTGGCTTTCATCGCCGTGCCGGTGACGGCCTGGGTGCTGTTCCAGACCCGCTTTGGCCTGCGGCTGCGCGCGGTGGGCGAGAACCCCAAAGCGCTCGATACTGCCGGCATTTCGGTGACGGCGCTGCGCTACCAGGCGCTGATCATTACAGCGGTGCTGGTTGGGATCGGGGGCACCTATCTGTCGATCGCCCAGTCGGCAGGCTTTAACAACAACATGTCAGCGGGACGCGGCTATATCGCGCTGGCCGCCTTGATCTTTGCCAAGTGGAAGCCCTGGCCGGCGCTGGCCACCTGCCTGCTGTTTGGTTTTCTCGACGCGCTGCAGTTCCGGTTGCAGGGCGTGCAGTTCCCGCTGATCGGCGAAGTGCCGGTGCAGGCGATCCAGGTCTTGCCGTATCTGCTGACCATCATTCTGCTGGCCGGCTTTATCGGCCGCGCCGTCGCGCCCAAGGCGAGCGGTATCCCCTACACCAAGGAGCGCTAGCGGCACCGCTGGCGGCAAACGATGTCGAGTACCGTGACTGACCAGGCCCTTTTTGAGGCCGCCGAAGCCATTCGGGCCAAGGCCTATGCGCCCTATTCCCGCTTCGCGGTCGGCGCCGCCATCCTGGCCGAAGACGGCAATGTCTATGCTGGCTGCAATATCGAGAACGCTGCCTATCCGCAGGGCAATTGCGCCGAGGCTTCGGCCATCTCTGCGATGATTGCGGGCGGTGCCCGGCGCATCAAACGCATCTATGTCACCGGGCCGGGCGTCGCCCCGGTTACTCCCTGCGGCGGTTGTCGCCAGCGCATCCGTGAATTCGCCGATCTCGATGTCACCGTAATCTCGCATGGCGTCGAAGGCGCGCCGCTGGCCTGCACGCTCGAACAGCTGCTGCCCCATAGCTTTGGCCCGGAGTACCTGCCGAAATGACCAAGGCTGCCAAGATCATCCAGAAGATCGCCGGCAAGGAGCCGGTGGCCGCTGCCATCGTGCTCGGCTCGGGCCTTTCGACCATTGGCGACCTGCTCGCCGACAAGCTCACCATCCCCTATTCCGAGCTCAAGGGCTTTCCCGGTGGTGGAGTGTCCGGCCATGGCCGCGACCTGCTGATCGGTACCCTGGGCGGCAAGCGCGTTGCCGTGCTCACCGGTCGCCAGCACTATTACGAACACGGCAATGCCGCCGCCATGCGCCCGGCGCTCGAGGCTATGGCCGACATTGGCGCCGAGACGCTGCTTCTGACCAATTCGGCCGGCTCGCTCGACGATCGCCTTAAGCCCGGCGATCTGATGCTGATATCGGACCACATCAATTACGCCGGCATGAACCCGCTGATCGGCGAGCCCACCGACCGCC
>JAHJOS010000690.1 GCA_018820005.1 Alphaproteobacteria bacterium
CTCGATCACCCGGTGCTCCAACGCCGCTGATGACAAAGGCTGACGGTAAACGGACACCGCAGACGGGCTGCGAGATCAGCTTCAGGATGGCATGACGCTGGTCGGCGGGCGCCCTACCCTGACGCGCGAGGACGTGCTCCGCGCCGACGATCTCAACTTCGGAATCGGCCTGCGGCTGCTGTTCCTTGGCTGGCATCGAGCACTCGAGAGCCGACGGACTTGGTGCCCATCGGAGGGACCATGGACCTCGATCATTCCGGCCGCTGGCTGCTAGACACCTGCCCGGCAACTAAGGGACGGAAGCTACTCAAGTCTATTCGCTATCAATCGGGGGCCCGTGAGAATTCTGCGCTTACTGGAGTTCAGCACGGCCATGCACAGCGGCGGCTTGGCGCGCTCGGCTTCGTCACGATGTCCCGCGTGACCACAGTGCGTTGCAGCAAAAGGCGCAAAGGCCAATCAAACCAAAATCGATCGAGGTATGCCGCAGCAAAATTCGATTGGTTCGTCACCGGGGTGTCATTTGCCCGCGCTAAATCTCAACTCATCCGAATGAGTTATGCGGGCCGTTATGCGCAGTCGTGGACAATCGTGGGAAGCTACCCGGGACAGAATTAGCGAGGAGATCGCGGCAGGTCACCTCGCCCCAGAATCCCGCCTGCCGGCAGAGCCTGATCTCTGCCTGCTCTACAACACGCGCCGCCATTCGCTGCGTCGGGCACTGGCAGCCCTGGTGGCCGAAGGCAAGCTGCGGGTCGAGCATGGCCGCGGCACCTTTGTCGAGCGCGCGCCGCTGATCAACTATGTGGTGGGTCCGCGCACCCGCTTCCGCGAAAACCTGATGGCCCAGGGCCTGACCGGTTCAGGCCAGGCGCTTTCGGAATCGCAGGTTCCGGCCAGTGCGCGCGTCGCCGCGGCGCTGGGCATCGCCCCGGGCGCATTGGTCACGGCACGCTCCTGGCGCGGCTTTGCCAATGACCTGCCGATCAGCCTGGGCTGGTCCTATCACGATGTCGGGCGCTTTCCCGATATCTCCGAGCGCCGCAAGACCAACGCGTCGATCACCCAGATCTACAAGACCTATGGCATTGCCGACTATCGCCGGCACAGCACGACGGTGTTCACCCGTCTCGCCAACGAGCACGAGACCAGCCTGTTGATGATGCGGCCCGGCCAGTCCGTGCTGATCGTGCAAAAGATCGACGTGGATATGGATGGCCGGCCGATCGGTTTCTCCGAGGCGGCGTGGGCCGGCGATCGCGTGCAGTTCACCTTCGAAAATGCCGATGTCCGCGGGACGCCCAGCGAAAGGATCGATGATGTTTAATGAAGCCAATGGCGGGGATGGTCAGGATCGGCCCGGCCATGCCGACGCGCTGAACCTGCTGGCCCGGGCGCGCCCGGACGGACTGAAGGCCCTGGCCGAACAACTGCTGGAGCAGTTGGGCGATATCACAGTGATCGAAAACCGCACCGGCCTTGTCATGGTGCCCATGCGCGACACGGTCGAGAATGTCGACTTTCACCTCGGCGAGGTGCTGGTCAGTCAGGCGCATATCACGGACGCCGCCGGCTGCGTCGGCTACGGCATGGTCACCGGACGCGATCTCGAACGCGCCATGGCCATGGCGGTGGTTGACCTGGCGGTGGCCATCGACCCCAGCGCCCAAGCAATCACCCAATTCATATCCCGCGAGCGCGCTCACCAGGGGCAAACAGACGACGCCCGCATGCGCCGGGTCGAAGCCACCCGCGTCGAAATGGAGACGTTCTGATGCTGACCGTATCCCTGCCCGATGCCGCCGAGGCCCGCTGCAACACCACTTTTGAGGCCCTGATGTGGGCCATGGCCCGACCAGGTCAGGTGCGTGACATGGGCGAGCCGGGTCTGGCTCCCGTCGTTGAAGCGCTGATCGACCGCGAATGCGTTGTCCACACCGACAGCGCCACGCTCTCCCAGCTCATCGCCAATACCGGCGCAACGCCCGGCACCATCGAGATGGCCGATCACCTCTTCCACGAGAATCTCGACATTGAAGCGCTGGTGTCCGTCCGCTGCGGCAGCGCGCTCTATCCTGACGATGGTGCGACGTTGGTGCTGCAGGCGGCCAATGGCAGCGGCACCCGCCTGCGGCTCACCGGCCCTGGCGTCGATGGTGTCTGCGAGATCACTCTGGCCATTCCGCCGGCCTTCTGGTCCCTGCGGGCCGCGCTCTGCGCCTATCCCGAGGGTTTTGATCTGCTGCTGGTCGACGCGCGCGCGGTCATCGGCATTCCCCGCTCCACTCACGTCGAGGTGCTCTGATGGCCTATGTTGCGACCCGCGGTGGCGAACGGGCCATCGAACAGGCCGAGCGCCTGTTCCGTGAAGAGTTGGGCACCATCGACATGGCCCGCGTCGCCGCGATCCGCCAGTCCATGCCCTATCTGATCGATCGGGTGATGGGCGAAGCCTCGCTCTATGACGAGGACATGGCCGCCCTGGCGCTGGCCCAGACCGGCGGCGAGTTGTCCGAGGCGGTGCTGGTGCTGCGCGCCTGGCGCACCACCCAGCCGCGCCTGGCTGTCGCCGCGCCGCTGCTGCAGGAGGACCTGTTGACGCAGCGGCGCATCTCGGCGGCCTTCAAGGACATTCCGGGCGGCCAGATCCTGGGGCCGACGCTGGACTATTCCCACCGCGTGCTGGCCACCGATGTGCTCGAAGGCAAGCCCTTTGCGCCGCCCGCCGTCGAGCCCGCCGCCAAACCCGCGCCCGCCCATCAGCCATCACTGGCCGATTGGCAGCGCCAGCAGGGGTTGGTGGCGCCGGCTCAGGACAGCCATGTCGCGCCCGACGACATCCCCGACCTGACCCGCGAACCGCTCCTCTTCCCCGCCTCGCGGGCCCATCGGCTGCAGAGCCTGGCCCGCGCAGAAACCGGCGGCGTGCTGGCGCTGGGCTATGCTGCCATGCGCGGCTATGGCAATGCCCATCCCACCGTCAACGAACTGCGCCTGGCCGAAGCCGAAGTGGTTGTCCGCCATCCCAGCGGCACGCCGTTCTCCGCAGGCCGGGTGCGCGTCTGCCAGGCCGAGGTGACATCGAAGGAAAAGGGCGGCTATCTCGAACTGGGCTTTGCCGCCAGCTTTGGCTGGAACGAGGTCAAGGTCATCGCCGCCGCCACGCTCGATCTCAACTCGGCCGAGGCGCCGGTGGGCTCGCCGGTGCATGAAGAGTTCTACCTCTACCACACCGAAAGTGTCGAAGCCTCGGGCTTCTGCATCCACTTCAAGCTGCCCCATTACGTCACCTTCCAGTCCGTGCTTGACGCCATGCGCGACGCCAAGGCCAAGGCCGCCGCGACGCCCGTCGAAGCCGAGCAGATGGAGCCCGCAGAATGAGCCTTTCTTCCCTGACAAAACCCTGGGCGGCCACCAGCTATGGTTTTCTCGACGC
>JAHJOS010000722.1 GCA_018820005.1 Alphaproteobacteria bacterium
CGGATTCCTTTGGCCAGCCGCCGAGCGCACCTTTCACATCTTTCTGCTGAGCGGCAATATCTATTCCCATCTTTCCGCCACAGGCCGGACACCTGATATGCTCCCTGAACTTTCGCAGGGGTAAGGACTTTTCAATTTTATTCCCGCACTTGCAGGTGTAACAGTAAATCATAATCAAATTCCTAATATTGCTTTTGCGATTGCAAAACCGGCGCCGCCAAGCCCGCCGAATAAACTCGCCCCGATGGCAATCCCGACTACAAGATGTTTATAAGTAAGCTGTTTTTGCCCGTGTGGGCAATTTGCTATATGTTCGATAAGAACATTTTTAACGACTTCATAACACAACTCTCTTGATGTCAATTTAATCCAATCCCTGTCCTGTTCCGTTAAAGCCATCATAAAATCCTTTCTCTATCCTGTTGCTCTGCCAATCTGATTTGTTACCGATTGTTGCTGGCCCATTCCGAGCAGTTCGCCAATCATAGCCTCATCTTTGCCCTGGCTGGTCGAGCCAGGTCTGTTCACTCTTACGTTTGTTCTGGTAGTATTCGGTGACTGCAACGCCCTGACCGGACCTTCTTCGGTACCCTGTGGCTTTGCATAAGTTAAGATTTGCTTTAATTCATCAAGACCTGTATATTCGCCCACAATCTTAAACAGCTTCTCATAATTGACCACGATTCCCTGTGCCTGCATCTGCTGGGCAAACGGGGCGGCAAGCTGCAAGATAGTCTGCCTGATAATTTCGAGCCGTTCCGATGGCGTTCGATAAGACAGTGAATATGGGTCGATGGTCATATTGTAATGCAGAAAATCAACATCCCTGTCGGCTGGCGTCCAGTATCGTGGTATTGAAATATCGCCATAGCTTTTCGTTAGAGGCAATGTAATAGATGGTTCGTTATACAGCAGTTCTGCGAGGTCGTGTATTACCTCTTGTGCGAACTGGATTGTTATATTCTGCATTCGGACGAGTCTTTGAGAGGCAGAGGCCGTCAGGAGCCTGTCCTGACCTAAAGTTTCCGACTGCGGACTCAAGCCGCCCAGCGCATCAATATTGCCCCACAGCCAGCTTGCCATATTCTTCAACTGGATTAAAAAAGCAAGTTGCGATGGTTCAACGCCGGGGAATGATATATTTGCGATTGACTTCGGATTAAGTAGTTTTACCATCTCACCATCGTTCGCCTGCATAGAAACAAGGCCGTCCGAATCCCCGCCTGGCTGAACTCCGAATACAGTCTTTTGTCTTTGTGCCTGCCGTTCCAGCTTCCGCATAACATTGTTCGCCAGTTCGTGCAAATCCAACCACAGACTGACCGGAGGTAATGGCATAATATTGCCCCGTACAGGATTGAACCCCAGAAAATGATATGGCCCCTTCTCCGGCCCCGTCCAGTCCCGAACGTCAATAAACTCGCCCGTAACATCACAAGGCTCACCCTCACCGGCGGCAAGCGTAATTATTCTGCCCTCAACCGAGTCCCATATTTCCCATACCTCACAAATATCCCTGAAGTATTCCCTGTTTGATGAGCCGCCCTGCGTAAGTTCTTTGAGCCGTTCTCCGCTCTGGCCGTAACCTTCGGTGTCTTTTAAGGGCAGGAGCTTATCGCCGTGCTCGTATAAATCCGCCGCATCGTCAAGAAGCAAAGACAATCGGTCTCCGCAGAATGTCATTTTGTCTTTGCGGGTGGCGGTCATATCGTGAACCCAGTTATCGAGCGTAACCGATGCGGCAAACGGCCTGGTCATTTTGTAGGAATAACCGTTACGATAATCCTCGCCATTTGAATCAATACCTGTTTTTACAATCCCCAGAGAGAAGAATGCGCCCTGAGTGGACTCTGACAATACATCTCCGAAGTCTATTTCATCGAGCAGTCGATTTGTCGCTTCCTGCAATTTTGACTTTTTCGGTATCAGAATATCGTGTGGGGTATTAAATAAAGCACGTGGCTTGCCGCCGGATAGTCTTTGTGTGAAGGTTGTTATAGCCAGTTCGA
>JAHJOS010000691.1 GCA_018820005.1 Alphaproteobacteria bacterium
TCTTGGACCTTACTTGTACTGCTCGAGTTCGCCGGCAGCCTTGGTGAGGGCAGCAGCTGGTTCGGAAGCGCCGGTCACAACGGACTGAACCATTTCGATCATCACGTTCTGCAGGCCGACATAGTCGGTCAGCAGGGGCTCAGGACCACCGAATTCGATGCCGTCCAGGAATGGCTTCCAATAAGGCTTGGCAGCAACCAGTTCGTCCGTCTGGGGCTCAAGCGGGCGGAGCGGGGTCAGGCCCTGAGCCATTTCGGCATCCCACTGGCGTTCGCCGGTGGTCAGGAACTTGGCCAGGCTGATGGCCTGCTCTTCAACGCCAGTGCCCTTGAAAATCGCGAGCGAGTCGGTGATCAGCAGGGTACCGGGACCCTTGGCATCGGGACCGAGTGGGAGCGGTGCAACACCCCAGTTGATGCCGGCTTCAGTGGCGCGGTCGGCAGCGCCCGGGGATGCATGGATCATGCCCAGCTTGCCGTCGAGGAAGATCGCGCGCACTTCGTTCTGCTCGTAAGCGGTCGGACCTTCTTCGGCATAGGCCGTGATGTCCTTGAGCGCGGTCAGAGCAGCCAGGTTCTGCGGGCTGTCCAGAACGATGTTGCCATCGGCGTCGATGACCTGACCGTTGTTGGTGTAAACCCAGTGCAGGAACTGGTGCATGGTGTTGTCGAAGGTCTTGGCAACGACACCAAAGCCGGCAGCTTCGGTCTTTTCGGAGATCTGCTTGGCAAACTCGATCTCTTCGGCCCAGGTCTTGGGCGGCATTTCAGGATCGAGGCCAGCGGCCTTGAACAGATCCTTGTTCCAGTACAGCGCCTTGGTCGAGAAAGCGACCGGAACGCCCCACTGGGTGCCGTCGAAGGTCACGGTGTCGGGAACATAGTTGTAGTAGCTCGCCTTTTCTTCATCGGTCATCGGCACGGGCACGATGAGGTCGTTGAGGGCGAACTGCTTGAGCGTACGCGAGCCAACGTAGGCCAGAGCAACTGGCGTACCGGCGGCGGCCAATGTGGTCACCTTGTCCTGGCACTGACCCCAACCGACGATTTCGGGCGCGATCTTGTAGCCTGGATTTGCAGCTTCCCACTCAGCGAAGGATTCTGCGTAACCTGCAGTGAGTTCATCACCACAGTTGATGAAGCTGATTTCCTTGTCCTGGGCGAATGCTGCGGGGGTTGCGATGGCCACAGCCAGCAACGAAACCGCAAATAGTCCGGTCGTTTTCTGCACTTGGTAGTCTCCCTTATGTATGCGCCCCGAAAGGCGGCTTCCCTCAACCGGGATCTTGCGACCCCGATTTCGATTCCCTTGGTGGGCTTACTGCTTCACGGCACCGGCGGTGAGACCGGCGACGAGGTAGCGCTGCAGGAAGATGATCACGATCATCACCGGCAGGATTCCGACGAAACTGGCGGCCATCAGCTCGTTCCAAATCACTTCCTGCTTGCCGAAGAAGGCGAACAGCCCAACCGGCAGCGGCATGAATTCGGTCTTGGAGTTGAACGTCAGCGCGAAAATGAACTGCTGCGCATAGGCACCGATGAAAGTCATGATGGCGACCACGACGATGCCCGGCATGGCCAGCGGCAGGATAACCCGGCGCAGGGTGTAGAGGCGGCTGGCGCCATCGACCCAGGCGGCTTCATCGAGCTCCTTGGGGATACGCATCATGTAGGTGCGCAGCAGCCAGATCGATGAGGGAATGAGAAAAGCAGCGCCAGGCACGATCATGGCCCAGTAGGTGTTGAGCAGGCCCAACTGCCGCATCAGCCGGAAAAGCGGGATCAACAGCACGGCACCCGAGAACATGTTGACGGCCAGGAACCCGCCCAACATCAAATTGGCTCCAGTGAACTGGAAGCGCGCGAAGGCATAGGCTGCAGGAACCACAATGGCGACCACGACGAGCGTGACCACGGACGAGATGAAGAACGAATTGAATATGTGCATGCCCAGGGCAGGCACGGACTGCCACATGCTGAAATAGGCGTCGAACGAACCATTCTTGGGCCAGAAGCTGTAGGGCGTTGAGAACAGCAA
>JAHJOS010000692.1 GCA_018820005.1 Alphaproteobacteria bacterium
CCAAACAGGGACACGCTGCGGGCTTCCACCGCCAGAATGGAGGGATCGGCGTCCACCTCGCTGCCGTCGAGCACCACAAGGCTGGCCGATTCGGGGTCATTGCCGCTGAGTTGGCGGATCAGGCGCTGTGCTGTCTCCCGCACCAAGCCCGTGTCGGGGCCATAGGCGAGGAAAATGCCGCTCGATATGTCGGGCCGCGCCAGAAAGCGCGCGACCTCATGCGCCTTGAGGGCCGTCATCGTCGGCTGAGCGACGCCAGAACGGCCAGGCGCAGTGATTCGGCGGCGCTCCTGGCGGCCCGTTCTGAGGCTTCGTCGGCCGCGGCATTGTCAGCCAGGACCTGGCCGTTGCGAGTGTACTGCGCTGTCGCCGTGCGGCTGAACACCATGGGCTTGGCATCTGTGCCATCGCGCGGCGCAATAGTCAGCACAGCCGTGACCACCATGCGAACCGCCTTTGCGGGGTCCGCCGTTGCCGTCACCATCACGTCGCTGGCGCTATTGGAGACCGTGACACTGGCCAGCGGTGCCATCTCGGAGGTCGATTCGCCCAGGCGCAGCGACAGCTCCTGGTAGACCACTTGCTCCAGCCGCGTCTTGGGCTTGGCATAGGCCAGGTTCAGCGAGGGCTGGCTGGCCAGCGTGCCGCTATAGACCGGGCTGAAGCTACAGGCGCCCAGAATGGCGCCTGTGGCCAGCATCAGGCCCGTCAACAGCGGTGCGCGCAGAGACTTAGACCACGACATTGACGATCCTGTCCGGGACGATAACGATCTTCTTGGGAGCCTTGCCATCCAGAATGCGGACAATCTCGTCCATAGACAAGACCAGTTTCTCGACTTCCGCCGCCGGCATGCCCTTGGCGACCGAGATTTCACTGCGACGCTTGCCGTTGAACTGGATGGGCATGGTCACGGTGTCGTCCACCAGAAGGGTCGCATCGACCGCCGGCCAGAGGGCATCGGCGACAAGACCCTTGTTGCCCAGCGCTTCCCAGCACGTTTCGGCCAGATGCGGCATCATCGGAGCAATCAGCTGGATGAGGTGGCTCACACCCTGTTCGAGTGCGCCGAGGCGCCCCGCCGGTGCGGCCGAGCAGATGCCGGCCTGACGCACCAGGGCATTGGTCAGCTCATAGATCTGGGCCACGGCGCGGTTGAAGCGCAGGCCCTCGATGTCATTGCCGACATTATGCACGGCGCGGTGCACGATCTTGCGTAGGCCCAGGCCTTCTTCGTCGTCTGAAGTGCGAACAACGTCCGAAGACTGTTTCACAATATCGATTGTTTCACTCACCAGGCGCCAGATGCGCTGCTGGAAGCGGCTGGCGCCTTCAACGCCCGCCTCGGTCCACTGCACATCGCGTTCCGGCGGCGAGTCCGACAGCATGAACCAGCGAGCGGTATCGGCGCCATAGGTGGCCACGATCTCGTCAGGGTCGATGACGTTCTTCTTGGACTTGCTCATCTTCTCGATCGCGCCGATCGAAATTGGCGCGCCGGATGCCAAGTGCTTGGCACGTCGACCTTCGCCAAAGGTCTCGATGGCAACGTCGACCGGGGCAACCCATTCGCCCGCCGGCCCCTTGTAGGTCTCGTGCGTCACCATGCCCTGGGTAAACAGCCCCTTGAAAGGCTCATCAAGGCCGACATGACCGGTGGCCTTCATGGCCCGGGTGAAGTAGCGCGAATAGAGCAGGTGCAAAATAGCATGCTCCACGCCGCCGATATATTGATCCACCGGCAGCCAGCGATTGGCGATGTCCGGTACCGTTGGCGTCGGCGCATTGGGGGCGGTAAAGCGGGCGTAGTACCAGGACGAGTCCACGAAAGTGTCCATGGTGTCGGTTTCGCGCCGGGCCGCGCCGCCACACTGCGGGCAGTGCACATGTTTCCATGTCGGGTGGTGGTCCAGGGCATTGCCTGGCTTGTCGAAGCTGACGTCCTCAGGCAGGACAACGGGCAGGTCCTTCTTGGGCACGGGCAGGGTGCCGCAGACCTCGCAATGGATCACCGGAATGGGGCAGCCCCAATAGCGCTGGCGCGAGACGCCCCAGTCGCGCAGGCGGTATTGGGTCTGAGCCTTGCCCCAGCCATTGGCCTCAAACAGCGCCAGTGTCTGATCCATTGCGTCCTGGCAGGTTATCTCCGTGCCAGGCTCGCCAAACCACTGCACATAGCGGACCTTCTGTGTCTTGAGCGGCGCAAAGGCATCATTGGCAACCGGCGCATCGCTATCGAGCGGCTGGAACACGTCGATAACAGGCAGGTCATATTTGCGGGCAAAATCGAGGTCGCGCTGGTCATGGGCGGGGCAACCGATAATGGCGCCGGTGCCGTAGTCCATCAGCACGAAATTGGCGATGAACAGTGGCAGTTCCCAAGTGGGATCGGCCGGATGGATCGCCCGGATGCCGGTGTCATAGCCGAGCTTTTCGGCCGTCTCCAGCGCCTCGGCAGACGTGCCGGATGACTGGCAGAGCCGGTTGAAGGCCGCAATCTCCGGGTTCTTCTCGGCCAGTGCCTTTGCCAGGGGATGATCGGCGGCAATGGCGGCGAAGGTCGGTCCCCGCATGGTGTCTGGCCGGGTGGTGTAAACCGGCAATGTTTCAAAGCCTGCCGGGGCGCCCTTGAGGCCAAAATCGAAGGCCAGCCCCTGGCTCTTGCCAATCCAGTTGCGCTGCATGACGCGCACCTTCTCGGGCCATTCTGTCAGCGTATCGAGGCCCGCCAGCAGGTCTTCAGCAAAATCGGAGATCTTGAAGAACCACTGTGTCAGTTCGCGCTGCTCGACAGGCGCGCCCGAGCGCCAGCCCTTGCCGTCGATGACCTGTTCATTGGCCAGCACGGTCATGTCGACCGGATCCCAGTTGACCTTGGACTGCTTGCGGGTCACCAGGCCCGCCGCCATCATGTCGATGAACATGGCCTGCTGATGTTGGTAATATTCCGGCTCGCAGGTGGCGATCTCGCGGGTCCAGTCGATGGCCAGGCCCATCGATTGCAACTGGGCCTTCATCGAGGCGATGTTTTGCCGCGTCCATGTGCCCGGATGGGTCTTGCGCTCGATGGCGGCGTTCTCAGCGGGCAAGCCAAAAGCATCCCAGCCCATGGGATGGAGAACGTTCTTGCCGCGCGCGCGCTGATAGCGGGCGACGACGTCACCCATGGAATAGTTGCGCACATGGCCCATGTGGATGCGGCCGGACGGATAGGGAAACATTTCGAGCACATAGTAGGGCTCGCGCGGATCGTCATTGGATGTGACAAAACTCTGGGCATCGTCCCAGATCTTCTGCCATTTCGGTTCCATTTCACGCGGATTGTAGCGTTCGCCGCTCACTTGTCTCGTCCTTGGGGATCTATCGCAAGGCCTGCGGAAAGTTCGGCGCGGCTTGCGTTTATGGGGGATTTTGTCTACCGGACCATCACCAGAAATACCCCTCAAGGTCAACAGGAACAGGGCGAAAGCATGGACGACAGTGCCGCCAGCAAGCTCGCCGCCATCGCCGGACAGATCGAGACCGCGCGCAGCCGCTTCGGCGCCCCGCCAGAAGCGGTGACGCTGGTGGCCGTTTCAAAGACTGTTCCGGTCGAGGCAATTGTTCCGTTCCTGGAGGCTGGACAGCGCGTGTTCGGCGAGAACCGTGTCCAGGAGGCCAAGGAAAAATGGCCGGTTCTGCGCGAACGCTTCTCCTGCATTGAGCTGCATCTGATTGGACCGCTGCAAACCAACAAGGCGCGGGACGCGGTAGCCCTGTTTGATGTTATCGAGACGGTCGATCGCGATAGACTGGCCATCGTCCTGGCCGAGGAGATGACGCGCGCGGGGCGGCGCCTCCCGTGCCTGGTGCAGGTCAATATCGGTCTTGAAGACCAAAAGGCCGGAATCGCGCCTGCGGAGACCCTGGCATTCGTCGAACGGTGCCGGCATGTGCATGGGCTCGATATTGTTGGCCTGATGTGTATTCCGCCTGATGGTGTTCCACCCGGCCCCTATTTTGCGCAGATGATGGGGCTGGCGAAGTCAGCAGGAGTTGCCCAGGTCTCGATGGGCATGAGCGGTGATTTCACAGTGGCCATCGGCATGGGCGCGACCCACGTGCGTGTTGGCACGGCCTTGTTTGGTGGTCGCCCACGCGCGATGCCCGCGACGATGGCCTGATTTGCACTTCTGCCTTATTGACTGCAACTTGTCGGCATAAAACTCCGTTCCTACTCGCGTAACGCCGATGTGATTGGTCGGGCAAAAACTGGTCGCAATATTGTGACTGTTGGGCGGGCTGAGGCAAAAAGACCGGAGAAAACAATGAACAAGCGACGCATTCTGCTGGTAGACGACGATGCGGACCTGCGCCAGACACTTGTCGAGCAGCTCCAGGCCATGCCCGAGTTCGAAATAATTCAGGCAGAAACGGCAAACGATGCGCTCAAGGCGACGCGGGACAACAATATTGACCTGATGATTCTCGATGTCGGCCTGCCCGACATGGATGGTCGCGAGGCAGTCAAGGTCTTGCGGGCGGAGGGATACAATAGTCCCATCCTGATGCTGACAGGACATGACAGCGAAGCCGACGAAATCCGAGGGCTTGATTCTGGCGCCAATGACTATCTGACCAAGCCGTTCCGCTTTCCGCTTCTGCTGGCCCGCATCAATGCGGCACTGCGGCAGCACGATCAGAGCGAAGATGTGGTCTTTACCATCGGCCAATACAGCTTCCAGCCATCGGCCAAGGTGCTCGAGACCAATGAAGGCAGCAAGGTCCGCCTGACCGACAAGGAAACCTCTATCCTCAAGTACCTGTATCGTCAGGGTCCCAAGACAATCAGCCGCGACATCCTGCTCAAGGAAGTCTGGGGCTATAATAATCGGGTGACCACCCACACGCTGGAAACCCACATCTACAGGCTTCGCCAGAAGATTGAGCGTGATCCCTCCAATGCGCGCCTGCTGGTTACCGAGGATGGCGGCTACCGCCTCGTCCCGTGAAAGCCGTGGACGACCGCTCGCCAGCACAAAATACGGTACAAACTCCTGCAAATTGCCCTATAGGATGAACCGACCCCGCTCAGGCGGGGTCGAGGCGCATCTGGATTGGGGCACATGATAAGCGACGATGCGGCCGAAGCGCTGGCGCGGGCCGAATTCTTCGATATTTGTGACGAGCAGCAGCGTGGTTTGCTGGCGTTTGCTGGCGACCGCCAGCGCTTTGAACCTGACGCCGTGCTGTACCAGGCCGGCGAGGTCCCCGAGGGGGCATTCGTTCTGATTTCAGGCACGCTCAAGGCCAAGCCGGAAGGCGTGGGCGCGGGCATGCCCTATGCGATTTCGGAACCAGGCAGTGTGGTTTCGACCATGGCCCTCATTCTGGCCAAGCCCCGGCCCGTCACGATCTCGGCCGTTACCGAATGTGTCGCCTTGTTCATCCCGCGGCATGCTTTCATGAAGCTGGTGCAGCAGTCTCCGGATCTGGCGCAGCGCGCCGTCGAACGCATTGAACGCGACCTGGGCAGCTATCTGGGCGCGCTTGAGCCAGTTGCGCGCAGGATGAAGGCAGGCGAGCCCTGATCGCTCGCTGTTCCGCACAATAGCCTCAAATGTCGGTCACGCGCACTGTAAGTAGGCAGTGGTGTGCAATGGTTGCAATCAATGCGGATCAACGATTCCGGCCGTTGGCGACCGGTGCAGCCTCGCTGGGGCTGCACTGCCTCGCCCTGGCGCTGCTGACCGTCCTGGTAGCGCCGAGCAGGCTTGATCCTCCGATCGTGCGGTCCATCGCAGTCGATCTTGTTTCATCTGTGCCAGAGGCCCTGCCGCCGAGGCGAGAGCGGGAGCCGGCGCCAGATCCCCTGCCGTCGACCGCGGCAGACCCGGCAGCCATTTCACCGCCGCCGCTGCCCCATGAAGACCAGATGATACATGCCAGTACATTTTACGCTGCCGGCATCCTCGCCGATCCAGCCAATACAGAGGTACGCCGCAATTTTGGTTTGCTGGCGGGGAGCGAACAGTTGATCCAGCTGTGCAACATGGAGGCACTGGAGCAAATTCGGCTTGCGGACACAGACGCAGCGCCCGATGCCGTCGTGGGGTATGCCTTTGACGATCTGGGCGTAGATGGCCTCACCCTGACTGCGAACGGTGGGGCAGTTCGTGTCGCCGGTCAGTGGTTCAGGGTGCGCTACAGCTGTGTCGCCGCCGCCGATGTTCGGGGTACGGTGGCGTTTGAATATGCTATCGGCAATGCCATACCGCAGGACGAATGGGAGGCGCATAACCTCAATGGCGACGATGAGGGGTTGGACCGGTAGCTAAATCCCGGCAAATCGCGCGATAACCGGGACGTGGTCGCTGGGCTTGTCGGTCCATCCGCGCGCCGGCTTGATGATCTCTGCCGCGATGCAATGGGCAGCAACGTCGCCGGTAGCCCAGATGTGGTCGAGACGCCGACCACGGTCTGAAGCCTCCCAATCCTGGCCACGATAGCTCCACCAGGAGTAGATCTTCTGATCGTGCGGTACATGCTTGCGCACCAGATCTGTCCAGCCGTGCCCGCCATTGAGAATAGCATCCAGCGCTTGTGTCTCAACGGGCGTGTGGCTGACGACCTTGAGAAGCTGCTTGTGGTTCCAGACGTCATTTTCATGCGGGGCGATGTTGAAGTCGCCGGCGATCAGATGCCCCCTGGCGAACATGGGTTCGCTGAACCAGCTGGTCAGCTCGCTGAGGAAACCCAGCTTGTGCTTGAACTTGGGATTGATCTCGACGTCGGGCTCGTCGCCGCCGGCCGGGATATAGAAATTGTGCACGGTCAGCGGGCCATGCCCGAGGTCGAGCACGGCCGAGACATGGCGCGATTCGGGAATTTCACAGAATACGCGGCTCGAAATATCGGTCAGCGGGAATTTCGAGATGATCGCGACGCCATGGTAGCCCTTCTGGCCGTGCACGGCCTGGTGAGGATAGCCCGCCTCGGCAAAGGCATTGGTCGGGAACTGGTCATTGGTGCACTTGATTTCCTGCAGCATCAGCACATCGGGGCTGTATTGCGCAATGAAGTCCAGCACCATGGGCAGGCGCAGGCGGACCGAGTTGATATTCCAGGTGACGACAGAGACGGGCATGGCAGGCCTTTGGCTGGCAGGATCATTGTTATCGCCAAGCTGGGCGACAAGAACAAGCCGGAATTGTCTGGACCTGTGTCTGCACGATGCGGATTTGGATCAGAGCGTTTCACGTGAATCCAAAAGCCAACAAAAAACCCGGCCTTGCGACCGGGTTTCCTAAATGGGCAGCAGGCAAAAGACCTATTCGGCCTTGGGTGCCTCGGCGGCAGCGGCCTCAGCAGCAGCGGCCTTCTCAGCGGCGGCAGCAGCTGCTGCGGCTTCCGCGTCCTTGGCGGCCTGCTCAGCAGCAAAGGCCTCGGCGGCTGCGATCTTCTCGGCTTCGCGCGCTTCCTTGGCAGCGACAGCTGCAGTGCGCTCGGTAGCCTCGATCTTCTTGGTACGCGAATTGGTCGATTCGAAAATACGAGCCGATTTACCGCGACGATCGCGCAGGTAGTACAGCTTGGCGCGACGCACCTTGCCGCGCTTGAGCACTTCGACGCTGGCGATATTGGGGGAGAACATCGGGAACACGCGCTCGACGCCTTCGCCGTACGAAATCTTGCGGACGGTAAAGCTCTGCATCAAGCCGCCGCCGTTGATGGCGATCACGACGCCCTCATAGGCCTGCAGGCGTTCCTTGGTACCTTCGGTGATGCGGACCCACACCTTGACGGTATCGCCGTGGGTGAATTCTGGCAGCTGGCGCTTGTCAGCAACAGCCTGCATCTGCTCGGCTTCGAGCTGCTGGATGATATTGGACATGGTGATTCCGTTCTGAATCTTTTCAAAGGAGCGTTGTTCGGGTCTTGCGGCCCGACCGCCCGGTCTTGGTTGGTAACGGAGGTTTTTCGTCTTTTTATTGGTGCACGCTGGGTCCGATTAGCCCGACATGCGGATAGTGGCGCGGCTATAGGCGAAAACCGCCACAGAGTCCAGCGTTTCGGACAGTTTTATGACTTGGGTCCGCGCAACAGGTCAGGTCGGCGCGCCTGCGTCAGTGCCAGGCTCTGCTGGGCACGCCAACGGGCAATTTTTCCGTGGTCGCCTGAGGTCAGGATTTCGGGGATCGGCATGCCTTCGAACAGCTGTGGGCGGGTATATTGCGGATATTCCAGCTGGCCGTTTTCAAAGCTCTCGTCGGCGTGGCTGTCAGCGCCGCCAAGGACGCCGGGAATCAGCCGGACAACGGCCTCCAGCAGCACCATGGCGGCCACTTCGCCGCCAGCAAGCACGTAGTCGCCGATGGAGATCTCTTCGAGCTGACGCGCGTCGATAACACGCTGGTCGATGCCTTCAAAACGACCGCAGACGATAACGGCGCCGGGGCCCAGGGCCAGCTCGCGTGCCCGCTTCTGCGTCAATGGCACGCCGCGGGGCGACATCAGGATGCGCGGGCGCGGATCGTCGGGGGGAGCCACGGTATCAATGGCCTTGGCCAGGATATCGGGCTTGAGCACCATGCCGGCGCCGCCCCCTGAAGGGGTATCGTCGACAGTGTGGTGGCGGTCGGTTGCAAAGCTGCGCAGCTGCGTGGCTTCAAGCGACCACAGGCCGTCGGCCAGCCCGCGCCCGAGCACCGAGGCGCCCAGCGGGCCGGGGAACAGCTCGGGAAACAGGGTGATGATAGCAGCCGAAAAACTCAATCGGGCTCTTCCTCGCCCTCTTCGGCATCGAGCGGCACCTCGATGACCAGATAGCCATCGGCGAGGCGGATGGTGGGCACCACGGCCTTGGTGAAGGGGTAGAGGAAGGTGTCGCCGCTATTGGTGTCGCGGATCTCGATCAGGTCGCCAGCGCCATAATTGAGGATGGCGACAACACTGCCGATCACCACACCGGAGGCGATGCGGGCTTCAAGGCCGATGAGGTCGGTGTGATAGAAATCATCCTCGTCCTCAGGGTCAGGCAGGCGGGCGCGGTCGACGAAGAGGCTTACGCCATTGAGCGTTTCGGCAGCATTGCGATCGTCGACGCCTTTGATGTGAGCAACGACAACATTCTTGTGCAGGCGCAATTTGCTGATGGTGATGGTCAGGCCGGGGCGATCGGTTGTCAGCGGGCCATAATCGGCGATCGCCAGGGGGTCCTGGGTATGGGCAGCGATACGCACCGCGCCCTTTATCCCGTGGGCGGCCCCGATCTGGCCGAGCAGAATTTGATTTGGCTTGGTGGTCATGGCAACTCCGGCGGGTCTATGGTGCTCATAGCAGGCAATACCCATATTGGGAATTGCCCCACCCATGCGGGGTGGGTGCCCCGCCCAGCGATCCCCAGTTCAGGAGTGCATAACATGCCCAAGACTTTGACCAATCGAGAAGACATCCGTCAGTGGGCAGCCGCGCGCGCCGGCAATCCGATGCTGATGGAGACGCCCGATGGCGCTGGCAGCCGCACTTTGCTGCAATTGACCTTTGGCCAGTATGAACTCAACACCGATGGCAATCAGGGTCCCGACCGCATCGGTGGCTTCCAGTTGGTCAGCTGGGACGAGTGGTTCACTGCACTCGACGCCAACAATCTGGCCGTGCGCGTTTCTGATGATCCGTCCGGCGGCAATGAAGCCGAGTTCGAGTTCGTGCAGAAGGACTGATGCCGGCCAGGGGCCGGGCGGTCAGTCGTCGCCAGCGGCGGCCTCGATGGCCTCCATGTCCTCGTCGGAAAAGCCGAAATGGTGGCCCAGTTCATGGATGAGCACATGGGTCACCACTTCGCCCAGGGTATTGTCGTCATTCTCGGCCCAATAGTCGAGAATGGCGCGGCGATAGAGAAACACCGTATTGGGTAATTGGCCGGTCTGGGGCACAGCGCCGTCTTCAGTCATGCCGATGCCGACGAACAGCCCCATCAGCTCGAAGGGGCTCTCCATGCCAAAGCCTTCGAGCACATCGTCCTCGGCATAGTCAGCCACCGAACAGGTGACGTCGGCCGCGAGCGAGCGGAACGGTTCAGGTAGCTCGCGTAGTGCCTGGCTAGCGATTGCTTCGAGATCGTCGAGGGTGGGCGCGTAACGCGCCCCCCAATCGGTTTGGCTCACTGCCAATCGCGGATATCGACGAAGTGGCCAGCAACGGCCGCTGCTGCGGCCATCGTGGGGGACACCAGATGGGTGCGTCCCTTGAAGCCCTGTCGGCCTTCGAAGTTGCGGTTGGATGTCGAGGCGCAAC